>NZ_BADY01000025.1:0-22443 GCF_000241185.1 Pseudoalteromonas sp. BSi20495 | reverse complement strand
TGGATTTAGTGAAACAGAGTCAATACCCTGGTCTACTAACCATGCTGCAAAGTCTTCGTGATCTGAAGGACCTTGACCACAAATACCTACGTACTTTCCTTTTGCTTTAGCTGTTTTAATTGCCATAGAAAGTAGCTTTTTAATTGCAGGGTCACGCTCATCAAATAAATGTGCGATTAAACCTGAATCACGATCAAGACCAAGCGTTAACTGTGTTAAATCGTTAGAGCCAATAGAAAAACCATCAAACATTTCTAAGAATTCATCTGCAAGTAATGCATTCGAAGGCAGCTCACACATCATGATTACTTTAAGACCATTATCGCCGCGTTTAAGGCCATGTTCTTCTAGTAATTCAATTACGCGTTTGCCTTCTTCAAGGGTACGTACGAATGGGATCATGATTTCTATGTTAGCCATATCCATGTCATTTTTTACGCGTTTTATAGCTTCACATTCTAGTGCAAAACAATCGCGGAAGTCTTCAGAGATATAACGAGCTGCACCACGAAAACCAATCATTGGGTTTTCTTCTTCTGGCTCGTATTGCTGGCCACCCACTAGGTTTGCGTATTCGTTTGATTTAAAATCAGACATACGAACAATTACACGCTCTGGTGCAAATGCACACCCTAGAGTAGAAATACCTTCAACCAGTTTTGTTATGTAAAACTCTACTGGTGATTCGTAACCGGCAATCATGTCAGTAATTTCTGCTTTTAATGCATCTGTTTGAGCATCAAAATTTAATAACGCTTTAGGATGAACGCCAATCATACGGTTGATAATAAATTCAACCCGCGCAAGGCCAACACCCGCATGCGGTAAGCGTGCAAAGTCAAAGGCGCGATCGGGGTTACCCACGTTCATCATAACCTTCATTGGCAGTTCTGGCATTTTATCAACGCGCGACGTTAATATTTCAAAATCTAAAATACCTTCGTAAATAAAGCCAGTATCGCCTTCGGCGCATGATACAGTGACTTCTTGACCCGCTTTAATTAAATCTGTTGCGTTACCACAACCAACAACTGCTGGAATACCAAGTTCGCGTGCAATGATTGCCGCGTGGCACGTACGACCACCACGATTTGTAACAATCGCTGCAGCACGTTTCATGATTGGTTCCCAATCAGGGTCGGTCATATCGGTTACTAAAATGTCGCCTACTTGTACTTGATCCATTTCTTTGATTGAATCAAGAACACGAACAACACCGCTACCAATTTTATGACCAATTGCACGGCCTTCAACAACAACGTTGCTTGTGCCATTTAATTGAAAGCGTTCCATTACGTTAGAGTCTTCGTTTGAGCGTACAGTTTCTGGGCGTGCTTGGACTATATATAGTTTGCCGTCGTTACCGTCTTTTGCCCATTCGATGTCCATAGGACGACCGTAATGTTTTTCGATGATTACAGCTTGCTTGGCAAGCTCTTGCACTTCTTCATCTGTAATCGAAAATTTATTTGAAAGCTCAGGGGCAACATCAACGATGTCTACTTGCTTACCGTGTGCTTTATCTTCTGAGTAAATCATTTGAATGGCTTTAGAACCAATGTTACGACGTACTACTGAAGGTTTATTTTTAAGGAGTGTTGGTTTATGAACATAAAACTCATCAGGGTTAACTGCGCCCTGTACAACCATTTCACCTAAGCCGTAGCTTGATGTAATAAATACAACGTCTTCAAAACCAGACTCTGTATCAATGCTAAACATTACGCCAGATGCTGATTTATCTGAACGTACCATGCGCTGAATACCCGCTGATAGGGCTACACCACGGTGATCGTAACCTTGGTGAACACGATACGAGATTGCACGGTCGTTAAATAATGAAGCAAATACGTGTTTAATAGCGACCATGACTGAATCGATACCAACAACGTTAAGGAAAGTTTCTTGCTGGCCTGCGAATGATGCATCTGGCATATCTTCAGCGGTAGCTGATGAACGTACTGCGAATGATACATCTGCTGCAGTATCGCCATGAAGTTGGCTATATGCGTCGCGAATGGCTTGATCTAGGTTTGGTTGGAATGGTGTGTCGATTATCCATTGGCGGATGTCGGCACCTACTTTAGCGAGTGTATTTACATCATCAACATCAAGTGTATCTAGGATGTCATGAATTTTGGCGGTGAGTCCTGATTGATCTAGAAACTCATTAAAAGCATCTGCGGTAGTTGCAAAACCACCCGGTACTTGTACACCAGCGTTTGCGAGGTTTGAAATCATTTCGCCAAGTGACGCGTTTTTACCGCCAACTCGAGGAACATCTTGCATACCAAGCTCTTGATACCAGAGAACGTATTCTTGCACGGATCTTTCTCCAAAAAAAACAAATTGTAGGTCTAACTGTGAGAGTTAAGAAAGAAAACCTTTTATAAAGGTCGTCATCATTCTACACTGGCAACAGTCCTCACGTAAACCGTGGGAAACCCATTTTAGGGATTTAAACGCAATAAAAAGGTTAATTATGAGAACTGCTTTTTATATATCAGATGGAACAGCAATTACTTCAGAGGTGTTTGGGCATGCGACTTTGTCGTTGTTTCCTATCGATTTTAATCATAAAACAATTCCATTTGTAGAAACTGAAGAAAAAGCGCACGAAATTAAAGCTTTAATTAATGCAACTGCTGTAAAAACAGGTGAAAAGCCTTTCGTGTTTTTTACTTTTGTGAATCACAATTTAAGTGAAATTATAAAATCGGCTGATGCAGTTACGTATGATTTTTTAACTACGTATAGCGAAAAAATAGAAAAAGAACTCAATGTAGCCCCTGTTCCAAAAATGCATCGTACGCATTCTATCCACGAAAAAAGTTATGATTTTAGAATTGATGCAGTTAACTATGCTCTTATGAATGATGATGGCGGAAATATTAAAAACTTTTCCGAGGCAGACATCATTTTAATTGGCGTTAGCAGAAGTGGCAAAACACCGACAAGCTTATACTTAGCACTGCAGTACGGCATTAAAGCGGCTAACTACCCTATTACAGAAGAAGATTTAGATAATGAAGGTTTGCCTAAATGTTTAGTCCCTTATAAACATAAGTTATTCGGTCTTACGATTGACCCTGAGAGACTTGCGGCAATTAGACATAGACGTATGGCTAATTCTAAATATGCGTCTATTAAACAGTGCCGTATTGAGGTGCGCGAAGTGGAAATGTTGTATAAGCGGCACAAAATAGCTTACTTTAATTCTACGCATCATTCTGTTGAAGAAATTTCTGCAAAAATACTGATAGAAACAGATTTAGAGCGACGTAAGTACTAACTTACTCATCAGATTTGAAATAAAAAAACCGCAATTAAGCGGTTTTTTTAGTATTAACAAATATTATTTACGTGCGTCTTTTAGTAAATCTGCGACTAAAAAGCCTAACTCTAATACTTGGTCGGCGTTAAGGCGTGGATCACACTGCGTTTTGTAACGCTGTGCTAGATCATCGTCAGATAAACCGTAAGCACCGCCTGTACACTCTGTTACGTGCTGACCTGTCATTTCTAGGTGAACACCACCTGCATATGAACCTTCTGATTTGTGTACAGCGAAGAACTGACTGATCTCACGCATGATATTATCGAAGTTACGCGTTTTGTAACCTGATGTCGCTTTTTCAGTATTGCCGTGCATTGGATCAGAACTCCAAATTACTTTACGGCCTTCTTGTTGAACTCTTCTTACTAGCGCTGGGAGCTTTTCTGGCAGTACGTCTGCACCCATACGTGTAATTAGCGTTAAACGACCAGGAATGTTATCTGGGTTTAATGCATCAATTAAACGAATTAGATCATCTGGGTCCATACCTGGGCCAACTTTAACACCAATTGGGTTTTTAATGCCTTTAAAGAACTCAATATGCGCGTGGTCTAGTTGGCGTGTACGTTCACCAATCCAAACAAAGTGAGCAGAACAATCGTACCAATCACCCGATAAATGGTCGCGACGAGTAAGCGCCTCTTCGTAACCAAGTAATAAAGCTTCGTGAGAAGTGTATAAATCGGTTTCTTTTAAGCTTGGCGCAATTGTAGAGTTAATTCCGCACACTTCCATAAACTCTAGTGCGTCTTGAATTTTATCTGCAAGTTGTTGGTATTTTTCTTTAAGTGGATTTGCAGCAACAAAGCCCATGTTCCAGCGATTAACCTGGTGAAGATCGGCTAGGCCACCTTGTGCAAATGCACGTAATAAGTTTAACGTAGCGGCACTGTGATGATAAGCCGTCATTAAACGTTGTGGATCCGGTATACGTGCTTCTTCTGTAAACTCAATATTATTAATGATGTCGCCACGGTAAGATGGTAAAGACACGCCATTAATTGTTTCTAAGTCTGCTGAACGAGGTTTAGCGTATTGACCAGCCATACGCGCTATTTTAACTACAGGGCATTTACCGCCGTATGTTAATACAACTGCCATCTGTAAAATTGTTTTGAATGTATCGCGAATGTTAGCTGCATTAAAATCGCTAAACGACTCTGCACAGTCACCACCTTGAAGTAAGAATGCACGGCCTTCGCACACATCTTCAAGTTGTTTAAATAAGCTTCTTGTTTCTTCAGCAAAAACTAAAGGCGGAGCCGTCTTTAATTGGCCTTCTACTGATTTAAGTATTTCTTGATCTGGGTACTGTGGTTGCTGCAGTATTGGCAGCTCTCTCCAGCTATTTGGGTTCCACGATTGCATGTTCTTTCCTCATTCCTACATTACCTGATAAGAAGAAATTACCGTATGCAGGCCCCTATGTTCAAGGACTAAATTCACTATTTACCAATTATTTAGTTATGAGTTAAGTATAATAGTAATCTTATTTAATCCATGTGGTTATATAACATACACTTTAGTTTTATCTTTAATAAACTAAAGTGTTTAAATACAAGCAATTATAGAGCGCTAATTGCAATTTTAGCGCATTGAGAATAAATAGAACATAAGGGTTTATTATATGTAATTTAACTAAGAACACATCATACTTAAATGGTGAGTAATGTAGCCTTAACTTTACAGTGGAATTTAATTAATAGTTAGCAACTACTATGTGCAGGCCTTAATGTATGATATGGCGGATGTGTTAATCATTTATTTGCATGGTAAAGTATTCACAAACAGAACTAGATTCACAAGCGCCAAAACGTAAAGGTGTGGTACGCAATTTTCGTTTTCTCTACCAACACGATAGTGTTTATCATGATTAAAAACCCAAATGGTAGAGATATTTTTAGAATGATGCTGAAGTTAAAAACTTTTATATTTAGTCTCATTACCGTGTTACTAATACGATATAAGTTCGTTTAACTCATCTCCCCTACTCTTAGTTAATCAGCCAATTCAGAACTAAGTGCATTAACTGATTGATGTAATACAAAGATCAAATATGTAAAGTTTAATTCTTTGTTTAGGGATTTCACTTTAAACAAAGAACACATCATACTTTATTTAATCAAAAAATATATATAAGCACTGAGTGAATTTTATTATTTATTTAGACAAAGCAAAGTGCATGTAATAATATTGACCTAGTAAGATGTGTTCTTTGGGGTGTGTAATGGTAACTAAGGTACAAATTAGAAGTCAGTTTGATTTAATGAACGAGTTAACTTTAAGGTTAATTGAAGAACTGAAAGAGTGTGAATTTTCCAAAGCAGAGTACTATCAGTTACCTGATGTTAGTAGTATAGATGAAAGTAAAGTTCCAGAATCTATAATCGTTTCTAAAATATCGGGCGCTTCGGCTCAAAAAGCAATCCTGCACTCATTTTCTGACATTTATAAAAAATCGGGCTTAAGCAGTCGTGTTTTAAAAAGGCACCCAGGCTTGCTTGTTATTAAAAATGCAGATAAACACGCTTTAAATAATCGTATAGCCCAAGTGAATAAAGCTAAAGCTACATTTAAAGAATGTATTTTAGCTATTGATAGCAACGATGCGCGATTTGAAGCTGTTCACAATGCTATACCAAATTTAATAACGCTTGCTGCATATCGTAAAATTCATAGTGAGAGTGAATCCCCATTTTCAGTTAGGTTTACCTGGATGCACAAACATGCAACAAAAACACTTACTAAAAAAATGGCACTAGAGATGCTTGATAAATCGGCCGGTTATCGAAACCCAAGAATGATCGATCAGCAAAAATGGCAATTACTTGTAGCTCAAGAACAAGCACGAGTTGCTAGTTTAGGTGAAAAAGAAAAACTACGAATACGCCGCCCTACTCGCGTAAGTCCCCAAGTAAATGTAAGATACACGGCACAAAATAGATATCACGTTAGTGCAGCATTGCCATTTATCTTAATTAATCCGGAACCCGATGTAAAACTTGGCATATTACAAAACTATGAAAAACCATTAAGCCATCCACGCAAACGAGATTATGACTTTTTAGTCAACAGACTTTACTTAGAACAAGTAGATAAATGATTATGTTAAAAAGGCCACATTAAGTGGCCTTTTAGGTAGTTTATTGGATAATAAAATAAATTCGTTGCTATTTTTCTACTATCTCTTCAATTTTATCTTCATCTATCAAAACCGCATTTTCAACAATGCGTTTACCACCTTGAATCTCAATACGTTTGTTATGCTTATTTAATGTCAGTATTTCGTCACAAAACTGATCAGACGGGTGCATTTCGTATGTGTAATCAATAATGTTACCAGTTTTGTCATCTTTGACGTTTGTAATGCTGTATTCTGATATCGCACCTTTTTCAATCAAATCTTTCATTGTTGTTGTCATATCACGGCGTAATGCTTTTAATTTATTCTCAGTAATATTGTCAGTTGAATAAATAGAACCGTACTTTTCCATAATAGAAAGCAATCTAAAATGATATGTTTTACCTGGAGCAGCATATCGCCAAAGATGGTACAAACGAAGCATCATCCAACGCGACAATCCCCGTTTTAATTCTTGTGCGCTATTAAAGTAATACCCTTTGTATTCAAGGTTATCAATCATGTTATGAACAAATGCATTTAAGCAAGCTACACATTTAACATTGCCGCCTTGACCTTTTTTCCCACTAAAATGTAGTGACGATAAAAAGTTCATGTTTGATTCGTAAAAGGAATCATCAATGTCAGAGTTTTTTGTATCTGTTGCCGAATATTTAAACGAAAGTTTAGAGCCTTGTAATGCTTCAAGTGATTCTTTAATTGCAGGATACGGCATTGATTGCCCTACCGCTTTGAGCTCTTGCGCTAACTCATTCATAGAAAAAACCACGGCATATTGAATACCGGACTTAAAATTAATTTTTACTATTTTACCTTTTGAAGCCAAACGAATTAGGGCTCGCTCTACTTTTTCTTCTCTATCTGATGGCCAAACCAAATATTCTACGTCTTCGCCATCTTTACGAGTACTCACAACAGCAGGTGTTATTTTTATTTCGCCATCATATAAAATACCGTCCACTTTTTCTGATATTTTACGTGTAATGATTGTTTTTTTCGGTGCTTCTTCAAGCGGCAATTTCTTATGGCCAGAACGAACAAAGCGTCCCCATAAATCATAGTGATTAAACGTATTTGAATAAGCACGTAATCCATGAGCAGCATTTTCAATAGAAATGCGAACATCTTTATTATCTGTAAATAGTGCTAAACTCTCGTTATCAATTGCACTTTCCACCCCGTGAATTTGGCCTCTTAGTGTATCAGGCAAGTTATCTACCGAGATGTTGACCTTTCGGCTCATTGTTCTTATTTCCATTTTTATTGCGACAGTTAATAACAACACATAAAACAAGAAAAGTTAAATGTTTAAGTTAGTATAAAAGTGATCTGACTTTAAATAAAACATTCAGATCACTTTTATACCAACTGTTGTCAATTTTTGGTGTTTTCAGATCATTATTATACTAACAAGTGAGTTATAAATCTCTTTTTTACTAACTCGGCTATTATTTTGTCCAGTGTAATTGATATTTTATTAAATTAAACACGACAAATTACGCTTTTAAGTAATTCTCCTGTGGATAAAGCAATATCGAGTTAGAATAGATCTGATCTGTACTTACTACAGATCAGATCTATACTAATTCAATGCCCCTTTTATCTAGTAGACCCGTGCATAACTTTATAATTTACTTAGTAAAAATCGGATCTCAAGAGGTGTTTTTGTTTATAACTTAATGAGTAAGCTGTGCATAACTATATATCTCAATTAGTCCTTAGTAAAAAGCTGATCTGAGTGTTAATAAAGATCTGATCTTAACCAAGTATAAAAGTGATCTGCTTTTTTTAATATTATTCATATTTATCATCAAGTTATATGCTAATTATACACCCTTAACCTTTATTACCTTATATATTTAACCACCTTTAAACTTCTTTATTTATACTAAACAATATTAATGATGTAAAAATATTATTAGATGTCTTCTTTTTAAAATGCATGTCGCCATAAATAGTTGTTTACAGCAAATTGAATGGACATTATACTTACTGCCTAACTTTGAGGAAGGAAAGTATGTCTATCAACAATAATGCGCTAAATACCTATCGACTTTTAAAAGCGACTGCTGAAGTTGCAGAAAAGTCATTAGAAGGACGTATTCAACATTATCGCGCTCATCTTAAATCCGAAGAAAAAGAGTTAAGAACATACACCCAAAAAGCAGCAGCCGATTTACTAGGTTGTAATAATCGTACCTTAAAAAGACGCCATGATAATGGTGATTTTGATGATTTAAACATAAAACGCGGTGCAAATGGCCATTATGCTTACACACTTGTAAATATTTTTGCAATGGCTGATATTATGGATATCAAGCCTGATCACCGCACTAGCGACGACAAACTTCAAGTTATTGTTATAAACTCCCTCAAAGGCGGTTGTGGTAAAACAACCAGTATGGTTAATATTGCAGCGGCACTTGCCACAACCAATATTAAACGTTATCGCATTGGTATTATTGATTTAGATCCACAAGGTTCATCATCTAGCTTCTTCCCCTCTAGCGAACATGATCCAATTACTGTTGGTGATTTAATGCGCGATTGCATAGATCTAGACGAAGGCGAAACATGGCCTGAATTTGTATCAAACTCATTTTTACCTACGCATATTCCAAATATTCGCGTTTTACCATCGGGTATGGATGACTTTTATTTTGAGCACGAAACTGCCACTTTATTAAAAGATACTTCAAATTATGAGCAAACTCGCCATTATCATAAGTTATTAGAAAAAGTAATCGAGCCGGTTCAAGATGAGTTTGATATTTTACTTATTGATACAGCTCCAACTCTTAACTTTATGTTTTATAATGCATTAATGGCATCTACAGCGATGCTTATTCCTGTTCATCCTGAAGCTGTCGATTTTGATGCAAACAATAAATATCTAAAAAGGTTAGGCGAGATTTATCATACTGTTGCTGCGCTTGGACATGAAGGTTGGGACTTTATGCAGTTTCTTGTGACCAATTATGTAAAAGGTAACCATTCACAACGCGATATTGTTAAAGATGTTCGAAGTGCATTTGGCCGCCAAGTAATGAGTTACCCAATTAACCACAGTTCTGCAATTACAGCGAGTTCTTCATCTTTTAATACTATTTTTGATCAAAAAGCGTCTGATAGTTTAGCCAGTCGTGAATCGCTTATGCGTGCACAAGAAAACATTAAAGATGTTGTTGACGAACTTGAAATGCTAATTCGATCTAATTGGCAATCCACACAATCAAAATTAAATACGCCTAAGTAAGGATGTTAAATAAAAATGGCTAAAAAACGTAAAAATGACACCCGCTTAGATCCATTTGCAACAGCTGTAGGCAGCAGTAGTCTTGATGCATTACTAGAACAAGCGAATGCTGGCGATGTAATTAGAATGCCTGCACCGAGCGACCCTGCTCGTCAAATTACGCTTGTTTGTAAAGTGATCGCACATGCTGATATTGAATCTACCACTGGTGTATATGGCAAAAATCGTCGCGTACAGGCACTTCTTAACGAAAAGTCAGTATCAGATATTCTTCCTGCAATTAGCGATGATGGTCGAAATCAGCACCCTGCTTTGCTTTGGGATCAAGGTGACAAAAGTTTAGTGCTTGCAGGTTCACGTCGTCGTATGGCCTGTATTCTAGGTAACGCTGATTATTTAGTGCTTAGCTCAAGTGACTTTACTGAACAAGATGCAAAAATTTTAGCTGTTTCATCTGATCAATACATAGCACCAAGTTTATGGGAGTTAGGACAAGCTTATCAACAAACTAAAAATGAATTAATTGAACAAGGTAAAAAAGGATCTTACCGAGAAATAGCTGCTCTTGAAGGTGTTTCGCATACTGCCATTGCAGATGCAATTAAAGCCTATGAACAAATACCAGCTGAGGTTATTGCGCTTTATCCTACGGCTAATCATGTTGGTAGAGAAGTTGCTAAAAAGCTTGTTATTGCAAAGGAGCGTGATCCTGAGAGCTTTAATCGGTTGGTTCAAGAGCTAGCAAGTAACAATGACATTAACGCGATTACAAGCGACGACAAGCGTGCAATGGCTGTTACTAAATGCTTAACAGCTGAACCGCAAACTACAGTAAAACGCGAAGCTGTTCTCGAAAATGATTTTGTTTCACTTCAACGAAATCTTAAAAGCGGCGATGTTTCTATAAAAATAAACAACAAAGTGATGACAGACAAGCGCTTAGAGCAACTTACAAAGCTATTAAGTGCTTTTAATTAGTTAGTAAAATAGCGATCTATCCAGTTTGTTTTGTTAGTTAAATATTGATCTGCAATATTATTTAGTTAGTATAAATCTGATCTGTACACGCCGTTAATGTGCTTATTTAGCCTGTTTTATTGCGTAGATCATTTTTTTACTAACTATTCGCCTCTTTTTTATCTATTCACCATATGTTTTAAAAAGTGTTAGTAAAATTCTGATCTAAAAGCGCTCTAACTATTGTTTAAGTTGTTTTTATTTTTTGAATCAGCAACATTTTGCAATTTATTCAACAAAATCCATTCTAAATTTAGTTATAAACCGATTTTTTACTAACCAATCAACTCCAACCAGTTTATATTGCGTTAATATAGCTTTAGCTCAGAGCACATAAGGCATATACTGGCAGAATTATTTTTAAAAACTAATCCTTAGAGTGACATGTCTGCTAACTTATCAAAAAATGATTTACTGGCTATTTTTGAAGAAATTAAAAATGAGCAGGCTACTCAGTTTCCTCTTTCAGAACGCTTTATAAATAAGCTGTTTCGACCCAATGTGCTAGCCAAAGGTAAAGAGTATTACAAAAACGGAAAAATCAGTTGGTTAGAGCATACTCCTAACTTTTCTGTTGTTGATTCAACTGTGCTAGGTGATAACGGTACACCGTTCAATCAGCGTATAGAGATCAGTAAAATACCAACTGGTTATTCGGTTGATACACATTGTACGTGTAATATAAAAACTAAATGCCGTCACCTAGCAGCAATTTTATTAAAACTAAAAATAGAGCACTCTGGTGAATACGGAGAAGATTACTTTATTAATGATTGGTTTAGTGAGTTAAGCGCACTCAAAAGCGCCGAGCAAACAATACCGTCGCAAGTTTTACTCTTTGTATTAGATATTGAAAATAACAAAGTATTTTTATCACCTAAAATAGCTAATTATGATAAAGATCAAAATTACACATTAGGTCGTAACCTTACCGATCAGCAACTTAATAGCTTTATAACCCCGAATGATTTACTCGAAAGTGATTTTAGACTTTATAGTTGGATCCGTTCACAAAATGCCGTAGGTAATATTGAACTCAAAGGTTTATGGGGTTTTAATGCGTTGCAACAACTTATTGCTACAGAACGATTATTTTTACAACGCTCTCGTGTTGCAATTAAGCCACAAAGTGCTCAAGCGCTGAACTTTAACTGGAAACAAGAAAAAGATTTAACGCAGTTGGGTATTAATTTAGAGCAAAGCAAAAATTGGGCACTGATTAAAACAACGCCACCTACATACATAGATTTAGATTATTTAAAAATAGGGCGTATACGTACGCCATTAAGCGCTGATGAAATCTCACATTTGCAAACAATACCCGCTTTACATAGTGCTAACTTCGATCGGATTTATAAGCAGTTAGCAGATAATTTTGGTGCGGGCGTTATACCACATCCAACAAATTCACAAACAACGCTACCTAAAGCAGCTAGTAATGCTGTTTTAAAAGTAACTACGGGTGAACAAGGCTTAACGCTTTCATTGTTATTTAAGTATAAAAACAAGAATTATTTAGCAGGTGCAGCGCCTGCTAGCTTAATAAACAATGCGTTTGAAAATACCGTTAAAAATGAATTAGTGAATTTAGGTTTTGAGTTTTGTAAAGGGGGTTTACAAAGTGAGTTTGTTTTTACCAAGCAGTCCCCTATTCATTTACATTGGCTTACCTATGAAGTATTTCCAAGTTTTAAAGAGCGCGGTTGGAAAGTAACGATTAGCAAAATGACAGTTGCCAATCCACAAAGCGAAGTTACACTTTATGCGAATCGAGCCGCAGGGCATCAAATGCATTGTAAAGTATTACTTAGTGGTGCAAAAGCTGCGCTACTTTTTAATAATGAAGATTTAACTTATCAATCATTAAATCGTCAAAGTGAGCTATTTCATTACTATCCAATGGGTCGTCAATTTGGCGTTATCAATAAATCAGCTATTAATTTACTAACTGAATTTAAGCAACGCTTTGAGTTTGTAAAAACAAGAGACGAATTTAATATTCCGCTTTCGTACTTGCCTGAGCTTGTAAAACACACCGCAATAAATGTTGAGCTTCATGACGACTCTTTAGAGCTTTACTTACAAGAACTAAATAATACCGATCACGCTATGCCAAAGGTATCTTTACATGGCTTAAATGAGTCGGTAGAGCTTAGAGAATACCAACAACAGGGCGTTGATTGGTTAAGCTTTTTAAAACGTCATAAGCTTGGTGGTATTTTAGCTGACGATATGGGTTTAGGGAAAACACTGCAAGTGATTGCTTTTTTAACTAGCACGTATAATCGTCCGCAAGCTGGCCCTACTTTAATCGTGTGTCCGACAAGTTTGGTGAGTAATTGGGAAAATGAAATAACTAAGTTTGCTAAAGGCTTAAAAGTAACAACTATTTTTGGTTCTCATCGAAACGAGCCACTACAGCACCTTGCTCAATCGCAATGCATACTGACAACTTATCCGCTGTTAAAACGTGATATAGCGTATTACTCGCCATTATATTTCGAAAATATAATTCTCGATGAAGCGCAATACATTAAGAATGACACAGCACAAGTATCGCGCTTAGTTAAACGACTTAATGCTGATTTTAAGTTATGTTTAAGTGGTACGCCAATCGAAAATAATTTACTTGAGCTTAAATCTTTACTCGATTTTGCTATGCCATCATTACTTGGTTCACAAGCTCATTTTAAGCAACATTTTCAAACTCCAATTGAACGTGAAGCTGACATGGAACGTGCTGAACAGTTAAAAGCGTTGATTATGCCTTTTATATTGCGCCGTACTAAAGCGCAAGTAGCTCAAGAGTTACCTGAAAAAACAGAGATAACAAAAGAGTTTGAGTTTGAACCTAAACAAAAAGAAATGTATCAGGGGATTACACGCTCTCTTGAAGAAAAGTTAATAGACTTATTTGCAGAGCAAGGTGTTCAAAAAAGTAAACTAGCCTTTTTAGAAGCATTATTAAAGCTTAGGCAAATTTGTTGTCACCCTAAATTAATAGAGCCTGATACGCAAGCTGGCTCTGCTAAATTAGAATGGCTCACGATCCATTTACCATTGATGCTGAGCCTTGGTCGTAAAGTAATTATATTCAGCCAGTTTACTTCGGCACTCGACTTAATTGCTAAGCGCCTAGATGAAATAAATATAGATTTTAGTCTACTTACAGGACAAACTCGCCATCGAGATAAAGTAATTGATGAATTTACTAGCGGTAAAACATCGGTATTTTTAATTAGTTTAAAGGCCGGCGGCACAGGTCTTAATTTAACGCAGGCAGATACCGTTATACATTTTGACCCTTGGTGGAACCCCGCAGTAGAAAAACAAGCAACCGATCGCGCTTATAGAATTGGACAAACGAACCCTGTGTTTGTATATAAACTCATAATGAGTAACTCAATTGAGCAAAAAGTATTTAAAATGCAAGAAGATAAGCAAGCTTTAGTTGATGCATTATTTACTGATAAATCAATGAGTTTTACCCAGTTTGATGAACAGCAAATGTTGTCATTAATAAAAAACTAGAATCTTTTTTGAACTTAATTAATTAAAGTGCGTCTACTACTTTGCTTGTTGTTAAATTGCAGTTTACACAAGCGATAATGTTGATTTCCCTATTTAGTTACTAATTTTAGTAATGATTGAGCCAGCCCATTTTGAGTTGGCTTTTTTTATGTCTAAAATATAGTGTTAAGCAGTTATTTTAAAATTTTTTATTTTTTATGAACTTAATTTAAAAACAGGCGTCTACTATTATGCTTGTTGATTAATTGCAGTTAATACAAGTTTTATGTTGATTCCCCCCTATTTAATTACTAATTTTAGTAATAATTAAGCCACTTCATTTTGAACTGGCTTTTTTTATGCCTAAAATTTGCCAATTCCAATCAACCACTACTCAGATAAACGAATTTTTACCAATCTGCTTTGGTATGAAGTGATTTAATTCGTTCAGTTGTTCAAATACCTATGCTGATTGGTATCACTTAAAGTTATTAAATTATTTTTGAATTAATTACTTCATTTACCGGTCTACTGTAATACCTGTTGTTATACAACTTAGCCAAATAATGTAATTTATTTTGGCAAATGTGTATTTAAGTTGCAGCTTGCTCGGGTACATGTTGATTTTCCCTTTGATTACTTAATTTAGTAATATTTAGCCAGCTTATTTGAGCTGGTTTTTTTATGTCTGTAATTTCTTTGCTCCTCTACTTCTATTGCTTGTTATTGGTTATGATGGCATGTCTCTAAATCTTATAAGTTTATTTTTATGCTCACTCAAATACTCACTAACATCGATTGGTTAAGTGCAGGCGCTGGTGCTATTTTAGGTATTGTATTTTATGGTGTTATATCTGCGCAGCTTAGCAAAAAGCTACACCTAAAAATAAGCGAACAACAACAACAGCTTTCACTCTTACAAAATCAGTTTGATAATAAAGAGCTACAATACAGCACCTTACTTGAGGATCACGAACTACTCGAACATACTCACCAAGAGCAGCGCGATGAGGCGCAGCATTTTAAAACGCGTTTTAGCGAACAAGAAAAACAAAGCATTCAATACAACCATTTTTGGCGCAAAGCCGAAGACGAGCTTACAATGCTTCGTGAGCAATATAATCAACGCGATGTTGAGTATAATAATATGCGCACCACCCTTGAGCAGAAACAGCAAAGCTTTAGCGAGCAACTCGCGCAAATTGAGCAAAGTAAAAATATGCTCAAAAAAGAGTTTGAAAATCTAGCCAATAAAATTCTAGAAGAAAAATCACAAAGCTTTAAAACCTTAAATCAAGAAAGCATTGAGCAATTATTAAAACCAGTTCAAGGCGAGCTAAAAGGTTTTAGAGAAAAAATGGAATCAATACACGTTGAAGATATAAAGCAACGGACCGCGCTAAAAACTGAGCTACTGCATTTACAAGCCAAAAGCCAAGCTATAACAGATCAAGCCGATAAGCTCAGTAACGCGCTACAAGGGCAAAAGAAGACCCAAGGTAATTGGGGGGAACTCATGCTCGAAAACGTGTTAGATAGCGCAGGCTTACGCGCAGGTGTTGATTACAAGCGCGAAGTGTCGTTTAACACTGAAGATGGCCGCTTACGCCCTGATGTAGTTGTGTACTTACCACAAGGCCGCCACTTAGTTATTGATGCTAAAACATCATTAAATGCTTATACACGCTACGTGAATGCTGAAAATGAGTTAGATGCTAATCAAGCGATTAAAGAGCATGTAAATGCGGTTACAGCACGTATTAATGAGCTTGCGAGTAAATCTTACGACCGTTTGCCTGGTATTAACTCGCCAGAAGTGGTGGTTATGTTTGTACCAATAGAATCAGCTTTTGTTGAAGCGCTTAAATATCAAAGTGATATTTACCAACAAGCAATCGAAAAAAATATATTAGTAGCCACCCCCACTACCCTGCTGACTAGTTTAAATATTGTTAAACAGCTTTGGCGTTTTGAAGAGCAAACCAAATATTCAAAAGAGTTGGCAAATCGAGCTGAGCGTTTTTATAACAAGCTCAATGGTTTTTTATTGAGTATGGAAGGCGTAGGTAAGCAGCTTGATAAAGCGAAAGAAAGTTACGACAAAGCGTTCTCGCAATTATACCGCGGTAAAGGTAATTTAATTAAACAAGCATCAGAGTTTAAAGAGCTTGGTGTATCGGTACAAAAAGAGTTACCTAGTGAGAGCGTTGAACGTGCGCAGCTAGAGCTCGATTAAATTATTTTAAGTGTTTTGACTTAAAATAAAAACTTACCTTAAGTTTTAAAGCACACTTAAGTAAATATTATTAAATAATGTACGTTAGAGATTAGAGGTGTTTATGAGTAATAAGATTATAGGTATTGTTTTAATCGTTATAGGTATCGCTTTAATTATGTGGGGATATGACGTGTATGATGCGGCGGTTTCGCAGTTAAGCCGTGCATTCAGTGGTGATACACCAATAGAAGCATGGGGGGTATTATTGGCGGTGCCATCTGTGTATTAATTGGCATTAAAAAGCTTAAGTAATATAAAATACAGCTTATTTTAGTAAGCTGTATTCATTTATTCGTAATCTATCACTTTTAGTAATTCATTCAATTTGCCTTCTGGCAGGCATTCGCCTTTATCCCAATAAGAGTTGAGTAACGTAGTTAAACTGCCAATACGTTGTGACTTTTTCTGCATTTGCTCAATCAAAATGTCAGCTTCTTTTTGTTTTTTTCTAAACGTTCAATTATTACTGTGTGGTTTAGCTCGTCGTTTTCGTTACGTAATAAAGGTATTTCGTTGAGTGAAAACCCCAAGCTTTGTGAAAATTTAATTAACTGCAATTTTTCTAAGTTTTGTTGGGTGTACAGCCTATAACCATTAGCACTGCGAGTGGTTGGTGTTAATAACCCTTTGCTTTCGTAAAAGCGAATAGTACTGGCGGGTATGTTGGTAAGTTTTGCAAGTTCGCCTATTTTCATAACTAATAATAACTCCACTTTACATAAACTTAGTAGGTTGACCTTCAAGCTAACTTTAAGGTTATAGTCGCTTTAATGTCAATTTAATTAGCCCATAACTATGCGTAACCCTGTATTTACCCCTTTTACCTTGCCAAGTGGTTTAGTATTAAAAAACCGTATTGCCAAAGCCGCTATGGAAGAAAACCTTGCGCAAGAGGATCAAACGCCCTCCCAAATACTCAAAAATGTTTATAGCGCATGGGCAGTGGGGGGAGCTGGGCTAATTATTACTGGCAATGTAATGATTGATCATTTAGCGATGACAGGCCCAGGCGGCCTTGTGCTTGAAAAAAGTACCGATATTACTGCCTTTGCAGAGCTTGCTCGTTTATCGCAGCAAAATAATTGCAAAGTGGTGATGCAAATTAATCACCCTGGTAGGCAAGTATTTAAAAAAATGGGTGGAAAGGCTCTATCAGCGTCAAGTGTTGCACTTAATATGGGTAAGCACTCGCACTTGTTTGGCGTACCAAAAGCGATGACGAAAACTGATATTGACGATGTTATTACCCGCTTTACACAAACTGCGCAGCAAGCTGAAAAAGCAGGTTTTAATGGCGTACAAATACATGCAGCGCATGGTTATTTACTGGCTCAGTTTTTATCGCCACTAACCAATAAGCGCGACGATAAATGGGGAGGGAGTTTACAAAATAGAGCTCGCTTACTCCTCGAAATAACCCGCAGTATTAAAGCTACTTGCTCACTTACCTTTTCGGTTTCGGTAAAGTTAAACTCTGCTGATTTTCAACGAGGTGGGTTTGAACCCAGTGACGCGCAAGTTGTAGTGGACTTATTGAATAAACTCAATGTTGATTTTGTAGAGCTTTCGGGTGGTAGTTACGAAGCACCTGCCATGCAAGGAAAAACAGGTGATCAGCGCACACTTGCCCGCGAAGCGTATTTTTTAGAGTTTGCAAAAGCGATTAGCCAACGCTCATCAGTCCCAATAATGACTACAGGCGGTATTAGTCGCTTATCTATTGCCAACAACGTGATTGAAAGTGGCGTTGCCCTCGTGGGTATTGCCACTGCGCTTGCATACCAACCAAATTTACCAAACAAATGGCAAAATGAGCCACTGCAATTAGCCGTGTTACCCAATGTTACTTGGCAAGATCAAACCCTCGCAGGACTTGCCACTATGGCACTGGTTAAAAGACAAATACGCCGTATAGGCCAAGGCAAACCCGTAAAAATAAATGCCTCACCAGTATTTACTTTAATTAGCGACCAACTACGCTCGGTTAAATTAACTAAGCGTTACCGTAAACGCTTTGCTCATGAGCTTAATGTTGAGGCTAAGTAGGGTTTTTTAAATTAAAATAATACACCAATGATGATTTTATAGGCTAAGGTAAAGCTTCATATTAATTTGAGCTTTTTGAGACCTAAATGAATATAGGCATTTATATTTATGATAACGCAGAAGTACTCGACTTTTCAGGCCCTTTTGAAGTTTTCAGTACCGCTAAGCGTTTAGCTGAAAATAACTGGAATGTATTTTTTATTGCGGAGCAAAGTAAGCCTGTAATAGCGCGCGGAGGTTTTAGTGTAAACCCCCATTACAACTTTTTAGATCAACCTCATATTGATTTATTAATTGTGGTAGGTGGCGATCACACCGCCGAATTTAATAAAAAGCAGGTGATTGATTGGATCAGTAAAAGTGCAAAAACAGCTACTCGTGTTGCGTCTGTATGTACGGGCGCGTTTTTGCTCGCAAAAGCCGATTTATTACATGGCTTAAATGTAACAACGCATTGGGAAGATCAAAATGAATTGGCGTTATTATTTCCTGATTTAAATGTAATTAGTGATAAACGTTGGGTGCAGCATAATCAATTTATCACATCAGGGGGGATCTCGGCTGGCATAGATATGAGCCTGCAATTAGTCGCATTGTGCAGTACTGATGAATTTGCTTGCTTAACAGCAAAACAAATGGAATATCAGTGGCATAAAAAATAACAGGCCCAAGTGAAACTACTTATACAACTGTTTGTAATCGACATATCACTCCCCTAAGTCCCAGTATGGGGTATCGCCATAAAAGTCGCTCGCAAAATCAACAAAAGCACGCACTTTGCTCGGTAAAAACTGTCTATTAGCATACACCATGTAGAGTCCCATTGGGTCGGGTTCGTAGTCTTGTAAAATGCGCACTACTTTACCTTGAGCCAGCGCTTCGCCTGCAATAAATGTGGGCTGCATAGCAATACCACCTCCCGCAATGGCTGTATTTAGTAGTAAGTCACCATTGTTAGCCACAAAGTTACTTTCAAGCTTTAGCTCGCTTTTTAGCTCATTAACTCCAAATAGGCGTTTTGTGGGCTCGCTAAGGGAATAGCGTAAATAGTTATGTGACTGTAAATCTAAAAGCGTTTGTGGCGTGCCATGGCGTTCTAAATAGTCGGGTGACGCAAATACAGCTAGGTGTATAGGGGCAATTTTTTTAGCTATGAGCGTTGAGTTTTTTAATACGCCAATGCGCAGCGCAATATCAATACCTTGCTCTACTATGTCTACATATTGGTCTGTGAGCCGTAAGTCTAACTTTAAATTTGGATACTGCTTTTGAAAATCAACCAGCAAACCTGCTAAATGCTTAGTACCAAATGACATAGGTGCACTAATACTAAGCACACCCGAAACATTCTCGCTTAAGTTATTTAGTGAGTTTTCCATGTCTTCAATATCAACAAGCACCTGCTGACAACGCTGATAATATTGGTTCCCAGCCTCTGTTACACTTACTTTTCGCGTTGTACGGTGTAATAAACGCGTGTGTAGATTATCTTCCAGCGCAGAAATATATTTGCTGACTAACTGCGGGGAAATATCGAGCTTATCGGCCGCTTTTGAAAACGATCCTTCTTGCACAACGGCCAAAAAGGTTTTCATGGTGGTGAGTTTATCCATCTTTAACAATACTTTATTGATAATGTATAAATAAATACCATATTTATCATCAAAATAAAAACTAATATAGTGCTTAATAACACATCTATTTGTTTAAGGCTTTAGCATGACTCAGCCCGCTTTATTTATATCTCACGGTTCGCCAATGATGGCTGTACAGCAATCGGCTACGTCAGATTTTCTTGTATCATTAGGTCAAACGCTTAGTAAACCACGAGCTATTGTGGTGTTTTCTGCCCACTTTGATGAAGCGCACGATATAGTTATTACATCGGGAGATGCGCCGCAGACTATTCACGACTTTTATAACTTCCCCAAGCCCCTATATGAAATTCAATACCCAGCACCGGGGGACCCTAAGCTCGCTAATACTATTAGTGAGTACTTTTACAAGGCGGGTATTAAAGCCGTGCAAAGTGCCAAGCAAGGTTGGGATCATGGTGTGTGGATCCCGCTGCGCTTAATGTACCCAGCAGCTAATATTCCTATAGTTCAGGTATCTATTAATACACGTCTTGGCACTAAAGCGATGTATAAATACGGACAGTTACTTGCACCATTGCGCAGCGATAACGTATTAATTATTGGCTCAGGCGGTATTAGTCACAATCTACGTGAAATATTTAAAAGCCCCGCTACACCTAACCGTGTTCAAATGGTTAATGAGTTTACCCATTGGGTTGAGCAAAAGTTAATAACGCAAAACACCCAAGCGTTACTTAACTATTTAAATGAAGCACCCAATGCTTTATTTAACCACCCTACTGCAGAGCACTTTTTACCTCTTTTTGCTGCGCTTGGTAGTGGTGACGGTCAAGTTGAAAAAATACATAAAGACATCGAAATGGATATTTTAGCGCTTGATGCATACAAGTTTTATTAAATTGAGCGTTCGTTCAAATTAAGTTAAGCTGTAAGCAAGTACTCTAAAACCAACTTAATTTATTTTATTGCGGAGCAAACATGGCAACTACACTTGCATTTGACGTATACGGTACGCTAATAAACACTCACGGCGTACTGTCCTTACTCGACGACATGATTGGCGATAACGCCCAAGCATTTTCAAATACATGGCGCGAAAAGCAATTAGAGTATTCATTTAGACGTGGATTAATGCAAAATTATATTCCCTTTTCGCTATGTACAAAACACGCACTCGATTACGCCTGCTTAGCGCACAAAACCGAGCTAAGTGAAGATCAAAAAGAGCAACTGCTAGAGCTTTATAAAACGCTTCCTGCGTTCGATGATGTAAAAGCAGGTCTTGAGCAACTAAAAGCAAAAGACTACCGTTTGTTTGCATTTTCAAATGGGGCTGCCGACGCAGTTCATACCTTATTAGAAACCGCTGGCATTAGTGAGCTTTTTGAAGGGGTAGTAAGTGCCGACGATGTTAAAACCTTTAAACCAAACCCAGGGGTTTATAGCCACTTTTTACGCGAAACCAATTCGACAGGCGCAAACACGTGGCTTGTATCAAGTAATCCGTTTGATGTAACCGGTGCCATATCGCACGGTATGCGTGCAGCGTGGATTCAACGATCTGAAGAGTCTATTTTCGATCCGTGGGAAATACAGCCAAATACAATCGCAACCGATTTACTCGATTTAAAAGTAAAATTAGAAAGCGTTAACTAATTTTAATCATACCCTTTATACCTTTGGTGTTTGTGCATTTTAGGTGTAAAGGGGGTTTACGTTTGAACCACTATTAATGCTATATTTTTTAGCAAGTGTTTATTTACTCGTCTAGTTTTTTACCCCTACCCTCTTAACTTAATCTCTGTATTAATAAGCGCAATTAATGCTCTATTTCATCTAAATTAGAGCTGATATCAGAGCGCTCATTCCCTATTGATAAAATGTGATAATTTTGTGATTAATTCGTGACACAGTTGCGAAACTTACCTTCCATAATGTTCCTAAATTAAATAACAAACTTTAGGTTTTAGCTTAGAACAACAGCATTACTTGATATCAACAGGTTTAGATTAATTAAAAAAATTATCAGTTTTTGATTTTTTTCATAAATAAGCATTATTTATTTTATAAACGTCTGGTTTTTTAAACTTAAAGCGAAATAAAACATGCTAATTGAAAATCACGATAAAAATTTAGTTAATTACTTCAAAATTTAAATTTAATAAATTAGTGGAAAATAAAAATGAAATTTAAAAAAGATCACAATGAAAAAAGTTACATATTAAAGGGAATATCTTTTTCAGCCATCGCTCTATCTAT
>NZ_BADY01000026.1:0-119221 GCF_000241185.1 Pseudoalteromonas sp. BSi20495 | reverse complement strand
TTCGGTACTATGAGTCAATTGGTTTGATAACGCTTCCAAATAGAAAAGGTAGCTACCGTATTTATAGTAATCATGATGTTATGGTTATAAGTATGATTTGTCGTGCTAAAACCCTTGGGTTTAGCCTCGGTGAAATCAAGGATATAGTGTCTAAAAAAACGGAGGAAAAGAAACTTCCTATTGATTTGATTCACCTACTTATAGATAAAAAAATATCACTTTTAAAACGAGAGATTGACGAGATTTTGCTGAAAAATGAGAATTTGAAGCAATTTAAAATAGATTTAGTTAAAGAATTCACTTGACCTTCCCCTCAAGGGAAAGGCTTACAGTTAACTGATAATTAACTCATAGGATGATTTATAGTGAAAAAGCTGAATTTAGAAAACACAAATATATTAATTACGGGCGCATCTTCAGGCATCGGCAAAGAGTTTGCTAAACAACTCGCTAGCAAAGGAGCTAATTTAATCCTAACAGCCAGAACGCATAGCGATCTAATAAGTTTAGCGCAAGAGTTAGAGCGTGAACATAGGAACATTTGGATTAAAACTATTCCCGCCGATTTAAGTGAACTAAATGGCCCTAAAAAATTATTTGAACAAATAAATGATTTAGGCTTGTCAGTTGATTATTTGATTAATAATGCTGGTTTTGGAAAATTTTGTGAGTTTTCTGGTGAGAGTTTTGAAACTTATCATAAAATGTTGATGTTAAATGTTAATGCATTAGTTGAACTTACTCATTTATGTTTGCCTGCAATGGTAAATAAAAATAGCGGCGGAATTATTAATGTAGCATCTATTGGTTCTTTTCAACCTTTACCATACCAGACTGTTTATGGTGCATCTAAAGCTTTTGTATTAAGTTTTTCAGAGGCTCTTACCGGAGAATTATTAGATAAGAATATTCGCGTCATGGCCTTGTGCCCCGGTACTACAGAGTCTCGTTTTATGGAAAATGCTAATGCTGATACATCCAATATGAACTTGGCTCCTGCAAGCAAGGTAGTTAAATCTGCGCTCGCGGCTTACGAAAAAAATAGAATGTATACAGTATCGGGTAAGATTAATTACGTAGTCTCTTTAATACCTCGATTATTTTCACGTAAAAGGACAGTCAAAATAGTTGTTAGCATGTTTAAGGACAATGTACTGGGAAAAAGCTTAGTTTAAGGTTCATATAAGGACATGCCTTGAGGTGGACAGCAAGCACTAAAACTCACTTTCCACCGCAAATTTTAATAGTGGTGAACCCTTGCTTTTCAATACAGTTAAGTAAGTTGATTTATCGTAGGGCGTATGTGTTTTTAAACACCTAAACAGTATTCGTATCCACTTAAATGCTAATGTTCTGATGATGCTATTATGGGGTTTTCCTTTACTTCTTGCTGCCAACTATCGTGGCTAAGTAACGATAGTTGGCAGCAAAATGAATAACGCACAGATTATTACTTTGTAAAGACGCTCAATTGTTCTTCAAGCCAAAGCATAAATGCACTTACGCGCTTGGGTAGATGGTGCCTATTTGGGTACAAAATATTGATTGGTAGGTCGGGCATCGCGTATTGAGGCAAAACTTGTATAAGTTCGCCAGATTCAAGGTATTTACTTATACCGTGAATAGGTGATTGAATAAGCCCGAAACCACTCAGTACTGCGCTTAAATATGCCTCTGAGGAGTTAACAGTAAGCTGGCTTTTCATCGTTATTGATTGCAATTGATTATTGCTATCTAAATATTCGAAACCCGGATCAGGGATACCAAGTGTTTGACTGTAGCGAACAATGTAATGATTTTTTAAATCGTTAAGAGTTTTAGGTAAACCATGATTTTTTACATAATAACGGCTTACGCAATTTAAAACTTTAAAGCTGCCCAAACGTCGTGCAATTAACGATGAGTCGGTAAGTTCGCCCACTCTTACTACGCAATCAAATCCTTCTTTAATGACATCTACTCGTCTATCGGAGCTGCCAAGTTCTATTTCAAGATTTGGGTGCATTTTTAAAAACGAACTTAAGTTTGGAATGATGGTATCTCGACTAACAGCTTGTGGCATATCTACACGTATTCGGCCTGTTAAACCTTTATCCTCACTTACAAATAAATTTTTTAAATCGTCAGCGTCGCTGATAATTCCTAGTGCACGTTGATAAAATAGCTCACCGTCTGAAGTCATATTTACAGTGCGTGTAGTACGGTGTAATAAACGCGTATTTAATGTACTTTCAAGCATGGTTACTGCTTGCGATACACTTGACTTAGGAAGATTTAAGCTTGTTGCTGCTTTAGAAAAACTACTGAGTTGCGCTACTTTAATAAAAATACGTATTGCGTTTAGGTCTTTCATAACACTGTTTATTGTTCGTTTATTTTGAACAGTGTAACTCTTTTCAGCCTGTTTATCTTTGTTGCTTGAAAAAATATACTGGCTTGGAAGTTATTTAACTCCCCGCTTTTATTTTCAACAGGATATAACAATGAACAAACGAATTGCAGTGATCACCGGTGGTAATCGTGGGCTTGGTAAAAGCACGGTGCTTTGCCTTGCAAAGCAAAATATCGATTGCATTTTTACTTACCGTCGTCATGAAAAAGAAGCAAAAGAGGTTGTAAAGCAAGTACAGGAGCTAGGCTCTAAAGCGGTTGCATTGCAATTAGATGTAAGTGATATGCTCGGCTTTGAGGATTTTGCACAACAACTACAAAATGTCCTGCAGACTCATTGGCAACAAAGTGAGTTTGATTACTTAATTAATAATGCAGGGGTGGGGCTTACTAGCAGTTTTGCAGACACAAGTGAATCAACTTTTGATACGTTAATAAATATTAACTTAAGGGGAGTATTTTTTGTTACCCAAACATTGTTGCCCTTTATAAAAAACGGTGGTCGTATTATTAATTTATCAAGTGGTTTAACGCGTTTTTCATTACCCGGTCATATTACTTATGCAATGACCAAAGGTGCAATAGAAGTAATGACAAGGTATTTAGCTCAAGAACTTGCACCTAAAAATATTACGGTAAATGTTGTAGCCCCTGGTGCAATTGAAACCGACTTTGGTAATGGCGTCGTTCGTGATAACGATGAAGTAAATGCGTTTATTACATCACAAACGGCAATGGGCAGAGTTGGTGTAACAGACGATATAGGGCCTATGATTGCTAACTTATTAGCGGACGAAAACCGTTGGATGACAGGCCAACGACTTGAGGTATCGGGCGGTATGTATATGTAATCATACCAACCGGCATGAATCTTTGAGCAATTTAGTGAATTAAATTTCACTATAGCGTCGTCTAAATTTTTCTTTAGAACAACTATGTACAAAAATTTTTGCCCAGCTCTAGCGTAATTTTCTTAACGTTAAATAGTCCCCATATATAAACAGATTGGTATCACTTATTAAAAAATTATGACTTTAGACAATAAAAAACCGCTCGGTGAGCGGTTTTTTTGCATTTTTTACTAAAGGAAATTTAGTTAGAACGTGTAACGAGCACCAATTGAGTAACGAGGACCGTATTGATTAGCAAATAAGAACTGCTCTTCGTAACGTCCGTAACCTTCTTCGGTTGCATTATTTAAGTTTATGCCATCAAAAAATACCGTTACGTTTTCGTTTACATCGTAGTTAACGCTCATATCCCATTGGCCATACGCTTTAGCATATTGCGGAGGCGCATCAGCTGAACCTTGCGCTTGGCCTACACCAATTAGGTATGAGTCGCGCCATGCATAAGTAATTTTAACTGATAGGCCGTCTTTTTCGTAAAAGCCTTGGAAGTTAGCTGAGTCACTTAAGCCTGTAAGTGGTGCTTGTTGATCAAGGCTTTCGCTATCAAATTCAACGTCGCCATCTACAAACGTCGCGTTAACACCAACACCAAAACCGGTTTCACCAATTAAGTGTTGAACAGCTACTTCAAAACCATCTACCGATTTACTGTCGGTGTTTTGTGGTTGGCTAATATTCCATGTAATTAGCGGATCGTCGCTGTTTGGCTCAATAACGCCATTTGCATTGCCGTAACCGCTGGCAATCATTTGTGCAAAAATAGCGTCGGTTGTTGCTTGCTCGCCACGTGATTCAATATCGCTTACGGCTTGTAAGTAACGAGGGCCGTTTAAAACATCGTACAAGCCATCAATAGTGGTTTGCGTAATGGTGGTTTGAATAAAGTTATCAACATCTTTTTTAAAGTAACCAACAGACGCGTAGCTGCCTTCTGCGTAGTAATACTCAAATGATAAATCAAGGTTTGTTGATTCAAATGGCAATAAGTTTGTATTACCTTGACTACCTGTGCGAGAACCTGGTTTTGGGCTGCCTGTTAAGCTGCGGCCACCGGCTAAATTACCTAGTGGTGCACGCGACATTGTTTTACCCCAAGATACGCGGGCTACTACGTCTTCAGTTAAATCAACACTTACGTCGATTGAAGGCAGTAAAACATCGTAATCACCTTGTTGCTCTAAGAAGTTATCATCGCCGCCAGCAGCGTATTGCATGATCCACTCAGAAGCGCTGATCCAATTAACTTGATCTTCAACGCGTTGACGTACAGTACTGGTTACGTCTGTTTGCTCATAGCGTAGGCCTGCATTTACTTTTACGTAGTAGTTACTTACGTCAAATTCCCAGCTTGATTGAACATAAAAGCTATTAGTGATTTCTTCTACGTAACTTTCGCTGTCAATACCATCCATATAGGCATTAGCTGCGTATGCATCTGAGCCTGTTACATCTGCTGTTAAATAAGCAATTTGGCGTGCAACAGCTTCATCAAAGTCATACGTGTAGTAGTAATTAGGTTGTAAGTCGCTACCGCCGCCAGCAAATTGATCTAAAAGACCCGATGTATCGTGACGGGTAAACATGCTATCTGGGAATATTTCTGTATACGACGGGTTAAAACCAGGGCCACCTACTAAACCACTCCACGCGGTGTAACCACCAGTGTTTTGCTCAGTACGTGATGCGCCAAATTTAACTTTAACTAAACCAATGTCGTAGCTTTCGTTATACCACGTAGTATGTAGTTGTAACTGTTCAATGTTTGACTCACCCGGTGAGTGAGTAAACTGACTAAAGTTTGAGTCAATTTCGCCTGATGTTAGTTCGCTTGTGCCGTTTAACCAGTTAACTTGAGCACTTGGAATATCGCCTGTGCGGTAATCGTAAATTTTATTAGCAAGCTGATCTGAGCCCAAAATCACTTGGCCGGTACTGCCTAGCCCGTCATCGGCGCCGTTGTCAGTCTCATTTTTAGAGTCGTGGTAATCAAGCTCTACGTGCCATGTGTCGTTAATTTCCCAATCTAGGTTTAAACCAAGTGAGCGTGCTTTTACTTCTGTAGTACCTTTATTGGCTGTGAATGACGCATCGTTACCGCTAATATCAGCATAAACAGCTGTACCATTTTCATCTAGTTCGTAGCCATTAATATTGCTACCAAAGTCGTTCCAAATACCCCAACCAATACTCTGAGAACCTGTTACAGCTTTACTTGCAGTGTAATCAAGTGTTGCTACAAAGCCATCTACCGGTGCGTATTGAAAGGTAACTTGTCCGTTTGTACGTTCACGTTCTACATCTTCAATAGAGTAGTTCATATCTTTAGGGAAGTAGTAGTTACCTGCAGGGTCTGTGCGGTTATCGACTACGTTGCTGCTATCTAATTCAGGTAAGTCTACGTTTGCCTGCCAGCCTTGAATATTGGCACTTTGTTTTTGAAAGTCACGCTCTTGGTGCGAAAATGAAAAACCAAAACCAAAAGTGTCATCTACAAAAGTATTGCTGTAAACAGTAGAAAACTCTGGTGTTACGTCATCGCCAGCTTCGTTTGACGAGTCGTGGTTTGCTTTAACGGTTGCTGAAAAGTTTTGACCCGGCTTTTGAAAAGGGCGTGCAGTAGAAATATTTACCGTTGCACCTAAACCACCGCTTGGTACGTCTGCACGTGCTGTTTTAAATACTTCAAGCGCACTTACGCCTTCAGAGGCGATGTTTTCAAGGTTATACGAACGTGTATAACCTGTGCCCGGCATTTGGCGACCATTTAAGGTAATTAAGTTAAACTCAGGACCAAAACCACGTACTGTAATTTGGCTACCTTCACCGTTTGCGCGACTAACCGATACACCGGTAATACGTTGTAATGATTCTGCTAAGTTGGTATCTGGGAATTTACCCATTTCTTCAGATGAAATGGCATCTACAATGCCAGAAGAGTCGCGTTTCATATCCATAGAACGAATAAGTGAACCACGAATACCTTTTACTTCAATAACTTCTACATCAGGTGAAACGTTTGTTTGTGCTTCTGCCGCAATAGCTGTGTTTAATGTGCTCGCAGCAATGATGAGAGACACAGAAGCCGCAAGTTGGCTCTTTTTAAAATTGAATGTGTTCATAATAGCTCTGCTTTATAAAATGTTGTTCAAGAGTGAAGGTGCTGTGTAATACCAATTTTATTAAAAATATGATCATTCTATCGCATTAAATAACTCACTAACTGCGTTAAAAATTATTTATATAGAACAACTATATGTCACAATTTTCGCCTTGTTATTGTGCTATTTTCTTAGCGCTATAATAGGTCTCTTGTTTAATGCAATTGGTATAAACACCTAAATTTTTGTCAGTGAAATCTTAATTATGGGTTTGAAACTGTCACATTATCAACACGATATGTTGCGCCAGCCCCTTGGCCCCAATTAGGAAAAATCATTAATACATCTATTGCACTTACATCTAAACCGGCAGCTGATAAATCAGAAAGCGTATAAGTATATGTTTGCCATTCGTTTAAAACAGGGGCAATGCCTTCAACACTTTCAGTAAGTGCAAGCTCTACAGCAGAATCACCTTCGTTTGACTCAACTTTGAAAAACCATGGAGCATCGGGTGTGCTTGGCATACTTGTTACTTTCATATCGAATGTAATTTGACCAACCGTTATGATAGCGCTTGCATCAAATGCTTCGCCGCTCCCGCCAACAGATGTACGGCTATTAAAGCCCATTACAGTAGGCGTATCGTTTATTGTAAACTCTGCAGTTATACCATGTTGTTCATCATCCATTGCTTCCACTGGCGTAGAGCCGCTACAGCAGTCCCACATTGGCCAATCAAGATTTTGGGTATCAGAGAACACATCAAGTTCTGGGAAATCTTGAGTTATTTTTACATCATCAACTCTATAAACAGCACCGTTACCAGTGCCCCATGCAGGGAAAATCATAACTACATCAATAGCACTAATATCTAAGTTTGCTGCAACAAGATCCGATAATTTAAATGTGTATATTTGCCATTGGCCTACAACAGGCGCAATACCTTCAACGCTTTGGGTAATAGGCAATTCGGCTGCAGTAGGGGCATCTCCTGCGCTTTCAAGCTTTATAACCCAGGTAGAGTTTGGGTCCGCTGGAGCACTCATTACTTTCATCTTAAATTGAAAGTATCCTTCTGCTAGAAGTGGCGTTGCATCAAATGGAGAGGCAACACCTGACTCATCAGTAATATTCTCAGTTCTTGAAATAAAGCCGTTTACCGTTGGGTTTTCACCAACACTAAATTCAACAGTATTACCTTGCTGTTCATCAACAACTATTGCAGGAGTTGAACCTCCGCAACAATCCCATGCAGGCCAATTAATATTAAAAGAATCACCAAATATGGTTAATGGAGTAACTCCTCCAGCTATAGGAACTGGTGCCTCACCCTCAAGTAAGGCATCGTCTAGGCTATCGTAACCTGGACGCACGGTTTCACAGCCTTTACCTGTATCAGGATCTGATGCACATTGATAAACACGCACGTAATCAATAGCAAAGGTTTGACCGTTTTCAAATGCGCTAGCGTCTACACCTAAATCATTAACGTTTTCAGGCCAGTCGCCGCCTACTGCTAGGTTTAGCAATAAGTGAAAGTCTTTATCAAATGGTGCGCTATCCCAATGCGTTGTAAGTTCGCCAGAACCTTGTTCAAAGTATTCTGCAAACCAACCTCGATGTTTTAAGCCCGCAGGCTCATTTTTGGAATTATATAAAACCTCAGATTGACGCTGAGTTGCATAAAGGTAGCCATCTACGTACCAGCGAATTTCACCTTCTTGCCATTCAACAGCATACGTGTGGAAATCATCTGCTGGATTAGTATCTTCAGGGAATTTGTATTCTTGCCCTGTGTAGCTGTTATCTGGCCACGCGCGTCCGTAATGAAGGGTGCCGTGGATACTAGACTCTATCCCGCCATCTTCATCCGGTGTTTTAAGGTTTACTGATTCTAAAACATCTATTTCACCAGAACGAGGCCAAGTGCCGTAAACTTCATCTGTTGGCAGCATCCAAAATGCTGGCCAGCTACCTTGTCCTGATGGAAGTTTGGCGCGCACTTCAAAGCGACCATATGTAAAGTCGGCGTTGTAACGCGTATTTAAGCGCGCTGAAGTGTAAGGTTTTTCTGCACCTTCTTCAGCGGGTAGGGCAACAATGTTTAACACACCGTCTGCAATAAATGCATTTTGCTCGCTGTCGGTGTAACACTGTTTCTCGTTGTTACCACCGCCATTGCAGTTTAATTCATAGTTCCATTTGTTTGTATCAATGGCTGAGCCTTCAAACTCGTCGCTCCAAACCATTTGCCAATCTGATACTGGCTCAGAGGCATCTACATTTTCAAAATTTGATTTAGTGGCAGAGTCGCCACCACAGCCAGCTAACGTAACTAAAGAGATAGCGGTAAGTAAACGTGTAATGTGCGTTGTTTCAATGTTCATAACTGAACCCCGGTTTCAACAGATTATTGTCAGATTAATTGTTTTTTGAGCTTTGTTTTTCATGTTGTAAGCGCTTACATTTTAGGTTGTGTTTTGTAAGCGCTTACAAATGATATTGTGGAGTGACGAATTGGTCAACTTATTTGTCTAATTTATTTACAATTAGTTTACGGTAAGGCCTATGCAAAAAATCTAATTAACTTGAACTGAGATTAATGAATATCATTGTTGGTTAACCCAAGGCCCACTATAAACCTTGTTTTTATCGCTATAACACTGCAAAGCTTTTCTTTTTACTGTACTGGGCTCTTCCCTAGACAATACTCTTGTTATAGACAGCGCTTGCAGAGCTAAAGTTGTATTGTTCAGAGCTTGTTTACTAGAAGCGCCAACCCACATTATTGTTTCCTCATTCCCTTGAATAAGCACTTCAATACGTTGTGGTTGGCCCTCAAAATCGGCGCGTTGAATAAGGTAGTCTTTGTTTTTAGTAATACTTCCTACACTGGTGATATTAAATAGTGGAGTTTGAGTAGGGTTTAGTATGTAAATTATGACCTGATGGTGCTGAATTTGTAAAACAACTGACTGGGAAATTTTATTTTCTAATGTTAGGTGATACCAACCTCTATTAATAAGGCCAAGATAGTGTTGGTATTTTTCAACTATATATCGTTTTCCGCCTGTAACAATATGTCGAATAGGTAGATTCGGGCTAGGAGATTCTATTGCCGTGCTGATTAAAAAACACTCTATTTGTCCACCGTTACCACTGGTAATCGACAGCGAAATTGTCGATGTATCGTTACCTGAAACTAAAATTAGTGATGCATCGCCTTGTTTGTTTTCTGAGCCTGGAATTGTCATTTTTTTTGGCGCTTGCTGATTACTCCAATTTACATCTAGGAAAACGTTTCTGTCATTTTTGGACGTATTGTATATAAGTACACAGTAAATACGTTTAGGAAATAAAGAAGTACAGGTTATAGTTTGTCCTTCACAGAGCTCTACTCTCTCTCCTATACTCCAGCTATTTGAATTTTCTGGGTTACTTATTGCCTTGCTATAAAAAGAGGGAATGAGGGTAGATGTAAATAAGCTTAAGGAAAGTTTAATAAACGTTCTTCGTGCTTTAAGTTTTTGATTACTGTGTAATGGTTCAGGAGAAGATGTTTTAAATTTCATATTATTCATCGACTCCTGTTACATTAAAGCTAACTTAAATGTACTGAGCAACTATGGTTGAGTCAGACGAATTTTGCTGACTATCAGCATTCATCCATACTTTTTGCTGACCATTACCTTGGCCTTGGTAAGTGATCGTTTGTGGTTGCCCTTGTGGTTTAACAACTTCATAGCTTGAACCTTCAGCTACAGTACCTGTAGGTACGATTATATTACTTGGGTCGCCCACAGGGTTATTTATAAATACTTTTGCATGGTTCTCTGAAAACTGAACAGAGATAAATTGAGTTTGTGGACTATTGAGCGTCAACTGATACCAACGTGACTCCGGTACTGCGTAGTATCTAGCGCGTTTATTAAATTGTTGCAGCTCACCATTGAATGGTAATTGCATGTTTTCGATGCCTGATGTATTGGTTGGCATACCAACACTACCGATCCATGCATCAATTTTTGCACCACTTTGATGGCTCACAATCGACACATTAGCGGTTTGTGTATCGTTTCCTGAAATAAGGGCTAAAGCCGCTAGACCATTATTTCCTGTTGTTCCTGGGACATTGACAGTCTTAGGGGGGTGGCCGTTACCTATATTTACGGTCACTGGGATATTTTGGTCTTCCCCTGAAGCATTATATAAAAATACAGCGTAAAGCTGTCCTGCCTTTAGGTTTTCGCACTGCGCTGTATCGCCACCTGTAAGTTGAATAGAACGTCCGTCATTCCAAGTAATTGTACTCATAGCTCTTATCTCCAATATAATAAATTAAAGTTCTAAGTACCAAAGTGAGCAATCGTTGCTCAATACATCAGGTTCGATAAGAGTAGTTCTATTTAGCAATAATAATTATTACACTTTATTACGTTCGTTTTAGAAGGTTGAATTTTAATATTTTATAGCCCTAATAAAATATGAGTGTTGCCATTATTTGCCTTTTTATTCAATAATATGTTTAGTAAAGTCATTTTAATTCGATTGTAGGGTGCAATCGTTTATTTGTTGATTATTAAGTAGAGCTCACTTATTTTTAAATGGCATGATCAATAAACCCCACAATGAGGCATTTTGCTTTTGGCTTGGGTATTCTTTTAAGCCAATATTTATATCTGCGTCGGCTTTTTTTGCTTTATCTTTGTAGCTACCAAATAATTTATCCCACCAAATTACACTAAAACCATAGTTTGAGTTAGTTTCACTAACCACTTGGCTATGGTGAATTCGATGCAATATTTGCGTCATTAATATTAAACGCAGTGGTTTTTCAATGGCATTAGGTAGGCGTATATTTGCATGATTAAATAGTGCTAAACCATTAAGTGCTATTTCAAAAATAAGTACCGCAATAGCAGGTACGCCAAGAGCTGTTACTGCAATGAGTTTTATAAGTATGCTCAGTACAATTTCGATAGGGTGAAAGCGCAAGCCCGTACTTGTATCAACATGCGCATCGGCGTGGTGAACGCGGTGCAAGCGCCATAAAATAGGCACTTGATGAAATAATCTATGCTGCCAATAAATTAATATATCGAGTAAAAGTATGCTCAATATAATAATTAAACTGCTTGGTAGGGCTATTTGATTAAATAAGCCAATGCCGTGCTCTTGATTGTAAAGTGCAACAGCGGTTAACCCAATGGGTACAACTAAGCGTGCAATAAGCGACGAGGCAAACACTAACCCAAAATTAGCAAACCAACGTGTACTGCTTTTAATAGGTGCTTGGCGAGCTGGCTTTTGCCATTCAAGCAGCATCATTATAATTAAAATGCTAAAAAAGCAGCCGAGTCGCCACCATACTTCATTAGTCATTTATTACCTCAGAATTTGCACTGTTAGGCACGTTTTCAGCTGCTTTGTTAGCATCGGCTTCTTGTTGCTTAAGCGTGTGATAACCGCCATGTATACGGGTAAAAATAGTTATGCCACACGCAATAGCAAAAATGCTCGCCATAACCGCAAAGTGCTGCGGCCAAATACAAAATGCAATAAATAGCGCTATTGTTTCAGTGCCTTCGGTTAAGCCGTTTAAGTAGTAAAAGCTTTTATATTTAAATTGCGGTTTTTCGAGTTTAAATTTTTCGGCGGCAATCGCAAAAGCTAAAAAGCTTGAGCCCGTACCAATAAAAGTGGCAAGTAATAACGATCCCGCTATCGCGTTTTGCTCAGGGTTTGCCAAAATAAAGCCAAGCGGAATAGCCGCGTAAAATAAAAAGTCGAGTGTGATATCTAAAAAGCCACCTGCGCTTGAACTTTGGTTTGCATAACGTGCTAATGCGCCATCAAGTCCATCTAAAATTCGATTTAAAGCAATGGCAACTAATGCCTCGTACCACATTTCAAATGCCAGTAATGGCACGGCTAATAAGCCAACTAAAAAGCCAACCACGGTTAGCTGATCGGCAGTTATGCCGCGTTTATGCATAAGCATAACTACAGGTGTTAAAAGTGGCTTAATTACAGGGGTGATAAATTTGTCTAGCATGTTTGTTGCCTTATGCGTATTAAAGCCACGAATTAAAGTGCGCTATTTAAAGTAATGAGTTTGCCATTTGCAGCGTCGGCGTCGCTATGGTCATGAGTTACCATAATTGCAGGTAGCTTATGATCGCGTATTTGGCTAAACACGAGTTCGCGTGTATCAATACGCAGTTGGGTGTCGAGTTTGCTAAAGGGTTCGTCGAGTAAAATGGCTTTAGGTTCGCTCAGCAGCATACGTAATAATGCAACACGGGCTTGCTGCCCGCCCGATAAGTTATCGGGGTGTCGATTACCCATGTCTTTAAGACCTACTTGCTCAAGTGCGTGTGCTATTTTTTCAAGGCGTTGTTTTTTATTACCTTTAGGCATTGCAAAGGCAATGTTACCAGCAACAGTTAAATGTGAAAACAATAAAGCGTCTTGATAAAGCACTCCAATATGGCGCAAGTGTGGAGGGGTGTTATCGATATTTTGACCATTAAGCCATACCTCTCCATTGGCCTTAAAGCTACTTGGTAAAGTACCCGTAAGCCAATTTAATAAGCTTGATTTACCACTGCCTGATGGGCCCATAATAGTCAGAATTTCACCGCCATTAACTTGCTCGTTTAAGCTAAGTAGCAGCTCATTTTGGCGATAAAGCTGACAATTTTTAATCTGTAACGATGACTGCATTAAAAAACCTTAACCCTGATTGATAGTGTTAAACATGGGTGCTTTAAATATGTGCACTTTTAAACTTGCGTACTTTAAACACGTGCACTTTTGAAAAAATATTTAGGTAAACCCCATGCCAGTATAAATCCAATAAGTGGCAACGCCATTTGCATAATAGCGTACACGGCACTGGTGCGTCTGCTTGCGCCATTGGCAAGCGTAACAGCTTCGGTTGTTATTGTGGCTATGCGCCCGCCGCCAGCTAAAAGCGTGGGGAGGTATTGTCCAAAACTAATTGCTAAGCCCAGTGCGGCTGCAATTAAAATAGGGGCAAACAACTGAGGTAGTTTTACTTTAAAAAACACCTTGCATGGCGCTGCGCCTAGGCATGCTGCAACATGAGCAAAACGAGGATCTAAGCGCCTATAACTGCTCGCAAGTGACAAAAACACATAAGGCAACACAAACAGTAAATGCGTAAGTACCACATTAAAAAATGCGGCTTGGTTATTTACCAATTGTTGTATCCATACTAGCCCAAACAAAAAGGCAATACTGGGTACTAATAACGGTAAGTAAATAATTAAACTGGTAAAACGAGAAATAGGTTTGTCACTCAACTGCTCTGATTCTAAACACAATAGAGTAAGAATAATGGCAAATAGTGTGGTTACTAAACCGATTGCTAGCGTATTAAAAAGCGGGCTGCCCATTTGCATTAGCGCACTTTTAAAATGCAGTAGCGTAAATTGCTCAGGCATTGCATCTGGAAAACGCCAAAAACCTGCAACCGACCACATAACTAAACCAATAAGTGACAACAGTATAAAGCTAATTACTAATGTGGTGAGTACTACCGTTATTTTTTGCCAATAAAATCCGCCGTATTCGCGCACTCCATTAGTGAGGGAGTCGCTAAATAGCACTTTTACGGCCTTTTCTGCGCCAAGCCAAAGCGCTAACAAACCGCCTGTAACAGCCAGCTGTAATAAAGCACCCGCTGAGGCTTTAATGCGCAGGTTTAAATCAACATCGTTAAACCAATGCATTATTGCAACCGCCAACGTGGGTGGTGTATTTGGGCCTAATATAAGAGGCATTTCTACACTGGCACTTGCATAGGCAAGCACGGCTAAAAGCGGCAAACGCAACAGCGGATAAAGACTTGGCAGTATTACTTTAAAAAAAGCGGTCATTGGGCAATAACCCAAGTTAAGCGCAACCTTATGTTGTTGGCGTAATTTTTTGCCAAGCTCAGGTTGAGCAAGTACGCCCAGTGCCATTAGTAATAAAAAGGGAAGCTCTTTGAGTGTTAAGCCTAAAATAATACTAATACCGAACGAGTCATGTGGAAACATGCCGTTTGGCGCAAGTTCCCAGCCGCTTAACCAAGGCGAGGCTAAGCGTGAAATCATACCTGAAGGGGCAATTAAAAACCCTACTGCAATAGCCGCTGCGGCATGAGGTATCACTAATATAGGGCTCAATAAACGCTGAATTCGGTTAAGCCACGGGCTATTAAAAAACGCAGCTAAAATCATTAAGGTAATGATAAATGCAAGCAAGGTACTTATTAAGCCCGTTGCAACGCTTAAGGTAACCATTTGGGTAAGGCCGGGTGTTTGCCAAAGGGCATGAAAACCTTGCAAGCTAAGCGTTGTTTGCTCAAGTACGGGCGCATAACCAAAGGCAGGCAGCAATACGCTAATTAAGCCACCAAGTACGGGTAGTATAAGTAAAGCGAGTAAAAATCGCGGGCTAAATTTTACAATGCGCGTAAACATATCGGTGCTGCACTGCGTTGTTGCTTTGGTATTTACTGGTACACTTTTTGAAATAACGCTCATTGGCTTACTCCATAACGGGTTTGCCAACCTTGCATAATGGCGTTTACCCAGCTTGGATGAGGTTCGCTCAATGTGCGTTTAATACTGTTTAAAGGCAGTGCACTTGGATGCGGTTTAGCCGTTTTAAATAAGGCTTGCTGATCGGGCGTTAACGTTGATTGAATAAGTACGCTTTTATCGCCCCATATATGCGCTTTTTGTTTTTGGGCTTGCGCCTCAGGGCTGAGTAAAAAATTAGCCACTAATTGCGCACTTTGCTGGTGGCTTGCATTGTAAGGGATTGCCACAAAATGGGTATTACTTAAACTGCCATCACTCATTGCATAGCTGCGAATGCTGTTTGGTAAGTCATAGCGTTTTACAGCTGCCGGTACTTCAGGTGCTGAAAAAGTAAAGGCTAAACTCAACTCTGTATCGTCCACAAGGCGGCGCATTTGAGCACCACTTTGCATAAAATGAGTGCCACCACGCCAAAGCGTTGGGTGTAGTTTATCTAAAAAGTCCCACAGTGGGTTTAACACTTGCGCTGTGTTTTTAGTTGTAGCTGGTTGGTTTAGCTGCGCTTTAATATTTTCGCTGCTTTGCTGATGCAGTACAACTAAGGCGTATTTTAAAAAGCTCATACCTAAAAAGTCAGGCGGCTTTGGGTAGCTAAAGCGACCAAGGTTTTGCGCGCTCCAGTTTAATAATTCGTTTAATGTCGTCGGCAATTTATTGTTTGCCTTACCATTTATTACAATGCTGTCGTAATAAAACGTAAGTGACGCTTGCCCCCATGGCGCTTCCATGCCATTGGTAGGTAAACCAAAATCAAAGGTTACAGCAGGGTTATTAGCAGCATCGGTTAATGCAAAGTAGGGGAGTTTACTCGCCCATTTTTTTAAAAGAAGAGAATGCTCACTCATGGTGGCAAAGTTAGCCCCGTTGATCCACATTAAATCTACGCTGCCTTGGCTGTTGTTGTTTGCTGATTTTTCGGCAAGTACACGGCTTACCGCTTCGCTGGTGTCGCTTAGTTTTACATGCACTAAGTTAATGTTGTACTTAGTTTTAACTTGCTGCGCAGCCCATTGAATATACGCATTTATTTGTGCGTCGCCGCCCCATGCATAAAAGTATACATCTTGATTACTACCAAGTGCTTGAACTTGTTGCCATCGAGATTGCTGCTGTGTGTGTATTACCAAATCACTTTTATTATTTGCAGTAATAACGGTATTAGCAAACACAGTGCTCGAAAAAACAGCTGAATTTGCGATTGTACAAACGTAAAACGCGACACAGCAAAAGCTGTATCGCGCCTGTGTTTGCCAAAACTTAATGGCGAACATTTAAATCCCAGTTGTAGTCTAAAAATTTAACTTCCATGTCATCATTTTTAAGTGCTTTTTGCTGAGCTGGTATCAGTTTAAGTGCATCGCTGTATTGCAAGAAAAACTGCTGTAGCGTGTTTGCACCTCGAAAGCCTTTTTCAAAGTCATCGCCGTACCACTTAAATATTGAAGAGAGGCTTAGCGTATTTTCTTGGGCCATATTACGTGTCATATCTGATAAAAAGCGCACCGTTTGCTCTTGCAATTGGCTCTCTAAATCAGTGGCTGTATACGCTTCTTCTCGAAGTGCAGGGCAACCAATACTCGCGCAATTTACTGCAAAGTGAATGCGTGGGTCGTTGTATTTCCCGCTGCCACGTATTAAACCGTGCTCTATATCATCAAGGCTGCGAGTTTTGCCAAGTAAAGGAATGAACTCTTTACTCCACGGTGAGCTAAAAAAACTCCCTAACTCTTTGATTGATTTAAGATCTGGATACTTAGTCAATATAAGTTCAACAGTCCATGCGTTATATGCATTGATTAAAAAAGCGAGTTGCTTAGGTTTTTCCCATGCGTCAAATTCGCTTTGCGTTACAGCCGTTAACGAATCTAAATACATTTTTAGCTGTGCATGCTCACGTTTTATGGCAGCGTAATCAACCTCAGTACTGTGATTATGGTTAATAGCGACAACATGCTTATTTAACAATGTATTCCAGCTATCGTGCATGTTTTGGGCTTGAGTCGAAAATGACGTTGCAAACGATGTTACAACTAAAGCCGAACCAAGTAGCAATGCTTTTAGAGGTGTTTTAAACATAATTAACCTCGACGCCAAGTGTGGTATTTTTCAAGCAAGTTAAGCACTTTTTCAGGTGCATGAGCGCGTTTCCACTCACCTGCTGCGTATTTATTACCTTCAGCCCAAGTAGGGTAGCTGTGTATAGTACCGAGTATTTTGTTAAGGCCTAAGCCGTGTTTCATTGCCAGTACAAACTCAGCAATTAAATCGCCAGCGTGTTCAGATACTACAGTAACACCCAATATTTTGTCTTTGCCTTTGGGTGTAATCACTTTAATAAAGCCTTTTGTAGCGCTGTCGGTAATTGCACGGTCTAGCTCTTCAAATTCAAAGCGAGTAATTTCGTAATCTATGCCTTTGTCTTTTGCGTCTTGCTCGTTTAAGCCAACACGTGCAACTTCTGGATCAATAAACGTAGTCCACGGAATAACACGGTAATCTACTTTAAACTTTTTAAGGTGACCAAATAAGCCATTTACCGCTGCGTACCAACCCTGATGAGCTGCCACGTGTGTAAACTGGTATGGACCTACAATATCGCCAGCTGCAAAAATATTTGGGTACAGTGTTTCTAGGTATTCGTTAGTTACTACTGTGCGGTTTGTTTCAATGCCTAGCTCTTCAAGACCGTAACCTTTAAGGCGCGCACTTCGACCAACGGCACATAGTAGCTCATCGTATTCAATATCTATTTCTTTGTCGTTATGTTTAACAACAATATATTTTTTACCATCGCGAGCTTCGCAACGTAATGCCTGATGCGATGTTAAAATATTAACGCCACTTTCGGTTAACGCTTCGTGAGCAAAAGTAGACACTTCAAGATCTTCTTTGATCATGATGCGTTCGCTCATTTCAATTTGCGTAACACTTGAACCTAAACGTGCAAAGCTTTGTGCTAATTCGCTACCAATTGGGCCACCACCAAGTACTACAAGTTTTTTAGGGGCTTCATCTAGCTCTGCAAATTTATTCCACAATGTATCGCTTGTTACATAGCCTGTTTCTTCAATACCAGGTAGTGGCGGTACAAATGGGCGTGCGCCAGTTGCAATAACAATGGTGCGTGCAGTTAATGTTTGCGTGCCGCCATCGTTAAGTTTAATTTCTACAGTCCACGGGTCGATTAATTTACCGTAACCTTTTACTACATCTACGCCTAGATTGGTGTAGCGCTCAACACTGTCGTGTGGTGCTACATCTGCAATTACTTTATGTACACGTGCCATTACTTTTTTGAACGAAAACTGTGGAGTTGTGTTTTCTAAACCATAGTTTTCACCGTGGCGAATTTGCTCTGCAATTTTAGCGCTTTTAATGACTGCTTTACTTGGAACACAACCGTAGTTTAAACAATCGCCGCCCATTTCGCCCGCTTCAATAAGGGTTACTTTTGCTTTAACCGCAGCAGCAATATAACTTGTTACTAAACCACCAGCGCCTGCACCAATAACAATCATGTTACGGTCGAATTTTTTAGGTTTAGTGTAGTTTTTGTATACGCGACGTTTTTTAAACACGTTTAAAATTCCTTTAGCAATGAATGGAAAAATACCCAATAAAGCGAATGATAAGATTAAGTTGAATGATAAAATTCCAGATAAGCTCTCTATTTGCGCCAGTTGCGTACCTGCATTAACAAATACAAACGTACCGGCTAGCATACCTGCTTGGCTTACCCAGTAATAAGTCCATGACTTTATTGAGGTAACACCCATTAGTAGGTTTATTAAAAAGAACGGAAACACCGGCACTAAACGAAGAGTAAATAAGTAAAATCCACCTTCTTTTTCAACGCCTGCATCAATTGCGGCTAAGCGCTCAGGAAAACGTTGTTTAATAGTGTCGCGTAGTAAGTAACGCGATACTAAAAAAGCAAGTGTAGCGCCAATAGTTGAGGCAAAAGATGCAACTAATAAACCCTCTACCAAGCCAAACAATGCACCTGCGGCAAGTGTTAAAATAGCGGCGCCCGGTAACGAGAGAGCTGTTACAACTACGTATAGTAAAAAGAACCCACCAATAACCAACAACGGTGACTGCTCTTTGTAATCGCTAAACTGATCCATTGACCCTTTTAAGCCATCAAGCGTAAGTAATTGGTGTAAGTCAAAATGAAAGAACAGGCCGACGGCGGCCGCTGCAATCAATAATAGAAATGTTTTTTTAATCATGTTCTCTCTCTTAAAAACTATGCGTAAGGGTTAACTTGGCGTTTATTGGCAACTCAGGAAAAGCTAAAGTTGCACCAAAGTAACCGCCTTCAAATACGGGGCGCCAGTTTTTTTGATTTGTGACGTTATTTACATCTAAACGTAATTTAGTACTAGGCGTAAAAGCATAGCTAGTATTTACGTTTAATGTGTACTGATCACGAATTTTTACCGTCGCTAAAAAGTCCAATGGGTAACTCTTTGTATATAGACCTGAAAAACCCGTTTGCCATTTCGAATTAATTGAATAATTTCCGTTAAAACTGAACGATTGCTCAGGAATGCCTTGAACTTGGCGATTAGAGCGTGCAAATGGTGTAAAGCTTGGGGCACCAACACCGGTGCCTGCGATAATATCTGGACGAGAGTTGTCAAATGCATCTGCTACTTGCGCTGAATCTTGACTGCTTGCAGAGTTGTCGTAACGTGCATCAATATAACTGTAGCCGGCACTTAACCAATAAGGGTAGGCATCGTAAAACACTTGGCCTTCAAACCCTTGTGTACGAATACCGGTATTGCTTCCATCGCGGTTACGTAAACTACGACGTTGGCTAAACAAAGCACCATCGGCGTACCAATCGCTGTCGGTTGGTGCGTATTTTAAACCAAACTCAACAAGGGTGTTTTCGGTAGCAAAATTTTGTGCACTGATTGTGTTGTCGCCACCCAGTGATGTACCGCCAGCCATGCTGTTTGATGTAGCTTCGTTATAACTTGCTGCACCGTAAGTGGTGTAATCATTATTTAGTTTGTAATTAAAGCTAACTTGACCCGATTGCAGCGTGTCATTAATGCTATCACTTGCTGCAACTTGACCTTGTGGTGCGATTGGGTCGCGCGCATCTACATCATAATAATCAACACGATAACCTACGCTTGTATGAAACTTATTTGTCCAATCTGAATCTTGCTGAATAGCAAGCCCAGTTTGCCATGAGCGAGAGTCCGTAGTGTCTGATAAGTTAAAGTCGCCGCTACCATCGTTATTAATATCGTACTGGCCACCAGGGGATACGAACACCCCCGGGCTAATTTCAATTAAACGCGCTTGTTGCGTATCGGTTAAAGGAATACGACGATTTGAAATTGGGCCAGTTAAATCAATAGGCAAGTCGGCTTCGGTAGTAAATTGGCTATAGCCGAATACGCGATTATAGCGCACATCAAATGCAAAAATTGTTTGCTGTTCATTGCTCCATTGGTAAGTCAATTCGGTACGATTTTGCGCGGTATCGGCACCGTCTATAATTTCAACAAAGCTGTTTTGTGCAATTTCTTCGCGTTGTAAGTGCTGAAAATACGTAATGTTTTTTATTGATGCATTGCTGGAAAGTTCACGCTTATAAATGCTGTGTAGTAAGTAAGTAGTAGCTTCGTTTTGGTTATCAGGATCGGTAAGTACCGTGCTGCGGTCTATTTTTACTTGTCCAGTAGGCGAAATGATAGACCCTGCTGCTGGTATTGTGCTGCCGTTTGCTTGTACGCCTTGGCCAGTAATGTATAAGCCATGATCTATGAGTGCTTGTGTTGGGCGGTTAATACCTGCGTTATCGGTAAATTCAACTTGGTACAACTCAAAGTTAAGATCCCAGCTGCTCTTGTCATCAGGTAATACCCGAAGGGCAGCAAATAGGCTGTCACTTTTAGTACCTGAAAAATCATAGTAACTGCCGTTATCTATGTGCTCAGCGCTTACTCTAAAGCCAACTTTGTCTTTTACAATCGGTGCGCTGTAATCGACCAAAACGCGGTATTGATCCCACCGGCCTGCGGATAAACTTGCTTTGCCTTTGCTTTCATCGGTAGATGCTTTTTTAGAATGTAGATTCACAAAGCCGCCGTTACGTTGACTTGAGCCAAATAGAACCGGCGGTGCGCCTTTTACAACATCAATTTGTTCTACTGCGTTGAACGATAACGGCACCCCAAAACCATTATTGCCAGCTTGGCGGCGTGTACCATCTTGAAAAAGCTCACCCAATTGTCCGCGAATTGTTGGCAAACTTGGTGCACCAAAGCCACTCGCTGAATAGGTATTAGGGCTTACTGCTAATACATCTTGTAGCGTAGTAATATTAAGTTGCTCTATTAACTCACTTGAAATTGGTGTTACCGAGCGGGCTATATCTTGTAGTGCTAAGTTATCACCAAACGGGCCATCTACAGTGGTATCTTTAACTGAAAGGCCTTGAGATTTAGTAATTTGGCCCGCCACTTCAATGTGCTCTATTACATCATTTTTTGTTATTTTTAATTCTTCAGCTGCAAATGAGTTAAGTGGTGTATTTAATATGGCGGCTAAGGATAAAGCCAAGTATGCGTGTTTCAAACGTTTTCTCTCTACGGTTATATGTTGATGTCGATAAAGACCGAAAGGTTTAAAAATAACTTTCAGTAAAACTTCGATTCTTTTTGTTTATAGAACATTATAAAAACAGTTGCTTTTTAGGGGCTGTAATTAAGTAATGTTGTTTCATTAGTGGATGAAACATCAATAGAGCAATTGTATGATATTCCCTGTAAATTATTGCTTTTAATCGGCTTTTTTATTGTAGTCTACTTTTGGGTCGTTAACCTTTTATTATGTATTAACTTTCATATAATAAATCTGCATATTTCAAATAATCCACGCTTTATTTTCTAAAAGTAAAATAAGCAAAAATAATTACGCTGTGTTGAAATAAAAACTAACTAATACGGTCTTGATTACTTCAAGGTTTATTTATACATTTTTGAGGGAATTTTATGACAGGTTCAATGAGTTCAGACGTACAAAATCGTCTGCAGTGGTCTCTTTTATCGCTTCGTTTGGGCGTTTTTATTGTAATGATTATGTGGACATTCGATAAATTCGTAAATCCAGGCCATAGCGCACGTATTTTCGAGCACTTTTATGGGATCAGCGGTTCATCAGACATGGTTGCTTATGTTATCGGTGCTCTGCAACTTGTATTAGTATTGGCATTTTTAGCGGGTATTAAAAAACGCATTACTTATGGTGTGATTTTTGTGATGCATGGTTTGTCTACGCTTTCATCTTATAACCAATACATTGATGGCTTCAACAACTTATTATTCTTCACTGCATGGCCAATGTGGGCTGCGTGTTTTGCACTTTACTTATTACGCGACCAAGACGTGAAATTTACTGTGAAGTAGTAAAAGAAAAAATGGTTATAAGCCATATGGCTTATAACCAATAAGTACACAGGGAGTGTGTGGAAGTCGGTTTGCATGTTATGCAACTAATGCATTGCGTCGTTGTATTGCTCAGCAAGGCTCTCTTTTTGCCCTTCGGTAAGTGCTTTACCCGCTAATTGAAACACTTCGTGTTCTTCTTCACTCAAATGATGATGTACCAAATGGTGTAGCTTTTTAGCTGCAACTAACCATGCAGACGAGCTCATTTCGGTATCTTCAAGTTGTTCAATTAATTCATCAATTTCGTGATGTTCAGCTACGCTGTGGCGCGCTTTTTCGTGAGTTAAGTCATCAAACATAAGTGGGTTATAAAAGTAACGTTCTTCAAATTTTGCGTGATTTTCTAATTCTGTTTTTAGCTCATCCATTAGCGTGTGGCGCTGCTCTGTGTCGCCGTGTGTTTGAATAAGCGCATCTACCAATTCTCGTTGTTTGTCGTGATCGTGACGTAGTGCTTCAAAAATATTCATAACTAGTCCTTTTACAATTTATTTGCTTATATCATTAACTAGCAAACTAAATGCCAAATATTAAGTTATTGTATTTTAATAAATTTAATTTAATTTTTTATTCCTTGGCTGCGATCACTGTAAATTTTACAGTGATATGAATGCAATAATTTCAGGCTTTTGCGTAGTTCAATTATAAAAGTGAGTATAAATTCCTACAGAACCTTACAAATATTTACTGGTTGTTTATTTTATAGCAGTGATAAAGTATCAGTGTTATTTGGGTACAACCTATATATTACTCTCACACATAAATGCCTAGTAGCACGTTAACTTAATAGGATAGTTTAAGGATGAACATAAAAAGCCCCATCGCCGCATTATTGCTGTGCGCTCTACTGAGTGCATGTAGTACTGCCTCGCGTTCTGACCCTAACTTGCAGCTGTGATTTAAAGTAAATAAGTTGCGTAAAAATAGGATTATTTATGAAGCAATTATTGATAGTAATTTCACTTTTTTTATTACTAAGCGCTTGTGCGGCGCAGCCTCGGCAAAATGTATGGAACAAGCAGATATTGCATACGAAACCGATACACGTAAAAATGAGACATTAGATAATGAATGCAAAGCTGCAAAAGTTAATATGCCTAATAAAGAGCTTGAGAATCATGGCTTGGGTGATAGAAGCCTTTTACAGCTAATAGTTAGTTTTTTAAATGGCGTATTTAAATAGTAAAAATATAATTAAATAAGGTATGTATGAGAGAAGAACTAAGAGCAAAAATAATTACCGTATGCGATAAAAAAATAGCAGCTAAAGGCGAAAATGTAGGGCTTTCTTTTTATGCATTTTTTGCTAATAAAAACGACGACCCAGAGCTACTTATGGAGGCCGCTACTTGGTGGATACACACCCATAAATTAGATCATTTTGTAAAAGCACATAAAATTAAACAGATGGTTTTAGATGGACTTTAGTCAAGTAAATGAGCAAGTACTTTTAGCTGTGCTTATTTAATCAACAACGACTTGGTTTCTTCCGTTTTCTTTTGCTTTATAAAGTAATTTATCTGCATGTTTAATAAGAACATCTAGTGTGCTTTTTAAAGGGCTACTTACAGAGGCTCCCACACTAAAAGTGATTTTTGTATCACTAGGAAGGTCTTTTATATTACTACAATGCTCGGTAAACCTAGTGGCGAGCTGGTCAAATATATCTCGAATAGCTAGTTCGTCAACCAAATTAAGTGCAAACAACCATTCTTCGCCGCCGTAACGGCCAAACTGATGATCATTACCTAGTGTTTCTTTTGCAGCTTTTGCAAAGGCAATAAGAACTAAATCTCCAACATTGTGACCAAATTGGTCGTTAATTTTTTTAAAGTAGTCTAAGTCAACAATTGCTATTGTCATTCTACCTTCATCAAGCTTTGTTTCTGCTGCGCGTATTATTCCTCTGCGATTAGGGCTATTTGTTAGATAATCTGTTAATGAAATATCGTGATATTTTTGACGTTGTCGAGCTTGCCGATAAAATAAAAATAATGAAGCAATCACTAAAATAAACGCAATAGCAGCGCTGAGTCGCCAAATTATTTTTTGTTGGTACTCTTCTTTAGCTTGTAGTTCACTAATATCTTTTGCGTACTCTAGTTGCTGTATTTTCTCTTCTTTTTCTTTTACTTCAAACTGTACCTGTAGTGTTTTTATATTACTTTCACTGGTAGCTTCGTAGTGTTTTTTTGTATAAAGGAGCTTTTGTTCAATTGCTTCAAAAGCCTCGTTAGTGTAGTTAAGGTGTCGCTTTAACTCATAGCGTTTACTTAAAAAATCGGCTTTATAAATACTGCGGCTGAATTTATCTAAGTTTAAAAACACCTCATCGTTTGCTTCATTTGCTTGCTCAAGTAAATCTAGTTTTATATATATGTCAGCTAACAAAATGAGCGATGCGAGTTGCATGTCGTGTACACCTGCAGAACGAGCAAGCTCAATGTTCTCTTTAGTTAAAGTTAAAGCTTTATCGTAGTTTGCTTGTAAGTACTCAATGCTAGCAATTGAGTATTGGGCAAAGGTTAAGCCTTTTTGCATATTAGCTTTTTTAAAATAGAGCAATGCTTTGTCTAGGTATATTAAGGCATCTTTAGGTTTTTTTATCTCGAGCAATATATTGCCTAAACTCCAATATGCTTTTGCAGTAAAAAGCCCATCTTGTGTTTGCTCATATGCTGCAACCGCTTTTTTTGCATAATATATGGCTTTGTCTTTTTCGTTTAGATAATTATATGCATCGGCTATTTTTCTAAAAAAGTATCCCTGAGATGCTGAGTCGTCATCTTTTAATGCTAATTCTAGCCCTTCTAGTGCAACATTTAGGGTCTTTTTCAATGCATCTGTATCGGTGTAATAGTAAGCAAGTGCTCGTAAAATAATAATTTTTTCTTTAGATAAATGCTGTTGCAAGCTCTCTTCTAATTTTGTGGCTAGCATGTGTGCTGGAGCTGGGTTTGCATCCCTCGCTAGAGACTTGAGTTGTGATTCGAGAAATAATAAATATACACTTTTTTGGTTTGGTAACTCTTTGTTCTTTAAGTAATAGGATAAGTGAGTATTTAACGCTGCGTATTTTTCTTGTCTAAAAAGTAGCTCCGCATACAAAGCGGCCGCTTCTAGATGAAGTTTTTCCCAATTTTGCTCTTTGCTTATTTTAAACGCTTGAGCGAGTTTGTCTTCATTTTGAAGATAGTCTAATTCATTTAGTTTTATGCTATTGATGAGAGTTTGAGTCGTGTCAAAGTCTAGCGCATGTGAAGTTGCATTTAATGAAACGCCGTTAGCAGAGGCAAGTTTACTAAAAAGTAAAAATAAAAGGAGAACAATATACTTTGCCCATAAAGTATTACCTAAAATCTTTATTTGTGTATTGTTAGCCATGTTAATCCTTTGCTGATTTATTTTTATTATTGAAATACTTATTCACAGTGCTTAATAAACTTGGGTTTGAACAGTTTTTTATACTCATCATTGAAGAAAAAGACCACAAACAATATCAATTAAATTTAATAAAAACCAACACATTGAATAATATAGCTGTTATAGCAAAGTGTTTTATTAAAAATCAGCGGCTACTTCAAACTCTAATCGTTTAAGCGTAATAGGGTGAGTAAATGCTAAGTATTCTGCATGTAAATGTAATCTATCGGCCTTTTGCCCGTAATGTGTGTCGCCTATAATTGGCATGTTTAAACCTAAGCTGTGCGCACAATGCACTCTTAATTGATGAGTTCGCCCTGTTTTAGGGTATAACTGTAATCGGGTAATATTGTTGTTACGCTCTAAAACCTGCCAGGTAGTAAGTGATGGCTTACCGTGTGTGTAACACACCATTTGGCGCGGTTTATCATCAAAGTCGAGCACTAAGGGCAAATCAATTACTCCGCTATCCTCAGCTACGTTACCATTAACTAATGCTACATAACGTTTATCTATGGTGCGTTCAATAAACTGCTTTTGCAGTGCTTTGTGCACGCGTTTATTAAGCGCAATCATCAATAACCCAGAAGTCGACATATCTAATCTGTGAACAATTAGTGGCCCTGATGCCTCTGGAAACTGCGTTTTGATTCGCATATAAACTGAGTCATCAATATTAACGCCAGGTACCGATAAAAACTCAGCGGGCTTATTTACCACAAGTAAGTCGTCATCTTTATAAACAATACTTAAATCTTTACCCTGAGCTGGGTTAATAAGTAGCGGGTTATCTTCAACATCTAAACCCTTTAGCATGTGCCCAAGTATTGGTTGGCATTTACTGTAACAAGAAGGGTAGTAGTTTTTATGCTGCCTAATTGCTGATTTAGGTGCTGCTCCCCACCAAAACTCAGCCATAGCAAGTGGCTTTAAGTCATGTTTATAGGCGTATTGTAATAATTTAGGCGCTGCACAATCGCCAGCACCCGAAGGAGGAGTGTGCTCAGGTAATGCTGCGAATATGGCATTTAAGTCTGTAGTTTCACCATTTGCATTTAAAAACTGGTACTGAGCAAATAACTTTTTTTGTAAGCTTTTAGAAAGCGTTTTACGGCGCTTTTTTAAATGAGCAATTTCATCAGAAATATTGATGTGTGTTTGCTGCAGTGACTCGATTATATTTTGCCAATAGGCTTTAAGTGCCAGCAGTTGCTTTTTTTCTACGATGCTTTGCCCTGCAAGCTTATTTTTTAACTGCTCAAAATCACTTTCGCTAAGCTCTAATTCACCTTCGGTACGTTGTGTTTTTCGTTGTTGGCGACCGGTTTGCATTACTGCCTGTTGAGCTAATAGCGCTTGCTGGTAGCTCTGTGTTGCATCATCAAGTTTGCTATTAACTTCATGCAGTTGTTCACTATTTTCTAATTGCTCAATTTGAGCATTAATATCGTTAATTATTTTACTTTGAGCCAAATAGCTATCGTCTTGCAGCTGCATGCTAGAAACAGGCGGCACAAAGCTAATGTTGCTTTTATCACCTTCAATTTGCCCCGAATAAGCGCTTAAAAAGCCTAATTGTTGCTTAGCATTTTGCACCACTAAAACCCCAAACATTTTACCTGCATTTTCTGCTTTTAAATGCGTTAACGTTTCAAGTTGTTGCTGTAATTGTTTTGTGGCTGCTACAGCTAATGGTTGCGGCTCGTAATAAAAAGGGAAAGTAAACTTTTCAGAAAGCGCGAGAGCATCAATATTTTGAGAAAATAATGTAAAGCAAGAAGCAGAATTTGACATAGAAGTATGAGAAAAGCATTCAGTAAAATAATTGAGCGCATAATAACATATTCATAGTTAAGCCACTAAAAATCTCGCACCCGCATATTCATAAACACTTTAAAGCGGACATTCATGTTTTATGTATCAGTATGGGGTCGCAGCAAACCTAGGAGTATCGTTTGTTAGTAAAGTCTCAGTAGTAATATATCTATCATTATCAAAATATTTAAGCTTATCGATTCTCAATAATTGAGCGCATTTCGAAACGATGACTTACCTGATAGATCAGAGACGAAAAATCAATTTACAGAATAACTGAATATTTAGGAGTTCTATATTATGAGTCAAAATATCGCAAGTTTTATCACTAAAACCCTCGAACAAGCGGGCGTAAAACGTATTTGGGGAGTAACTGGCGATTCACTTAACGGCATTAGTGAAAGTCTGCGAAAAATGGGAACAATTGAATGGCTAGGAACGCGACATGAAGAAGTTGCCGCATTTGCAGCTGGTGGCGAAGCCCATTTATCAGGCGAGCTTGCGGTGTGTGCGGGTTCTTGCGGGCCAGGTAACCTTCATTTAATTAATGGCTTATTTGATTGTCAGCGCAATAATGTACCAGTATTAGCTATTGCCGCACACATTCCTTCATCTGAAATTGGCAGTAGTTATTTTCAAGAAACCCATCCGCAAGAATTATTTAAAGAATGCAGTGTGTATTGTGAAATGGTTTCGAGCCCCGAGCAAATGCCGTACCTGCTAGAAACCGCAATGCGACAAGCAATATTAAACAAAGGCGTGAGTGTACTTGTGCTACCTGGCGACATTGCATTAAAAGATATGCCTAAAGCTATCAAGCCAAAATGGAACGTGCCAAAACTAGCAACTTATACCCCCGCTTTATCTGATATTGAAGCGATGGCGACTCATCTTAATAAAAGTAAAAAAGTAACCTTATTGTGTGGTGCTGGTTGTAAGAATGCCCACGACGAAATTGTTGCGCTAGCCGAAAAATTACAAGCACCGATAGTGCATGCCATGCGCGGTAAAGAGTTTATTGAATACGATAACCCTTATGATGTTGGTATGACCGGATTTATTGGTTTTGCGTCGGGCTATCATGCAATGCAAGAAGCCGATACGTTATTAATGATTGGTACTAGTTTTCCTTATCGTGCTTTTTATCCCGAAAATACCACCATATTACAAATTGATAATCAGGCTGCGTCACTCGGGCGACACGTGCAAATTGACTGTGGCGTGTTAGGGGATACTAAAAATTCAGTGACCACACTGCTTGATTATATTAAAGGTGAACGGACAAGTTCGCACTTACAAAAATGTGTTAAAAATTACAAAGAGTCTCGACAAGATCTTGATGAACTTGCCAGTGGCAAAACCTCGCAAAATTTAATTCATCCGCAATACCTAACACGTTTACTCAACGAACAAGCGACTGACGATGCTGTTTTTACTTGTGATGTAGGTACGCCAACAGTGTGGGCTGCGCGTTATTTATCAATGAATGGTAAGCGCCGCTTAATTGGATCGTTTAATCATGGCTCTATGGCAAATGCTATGTCGCAGGCAATGGGGGTTCAATCTGTAGATAGAGATCGCCAAGTCATTGCAATGTGTGGTGATGGTGGCTTTTCGATGTTAATGGGGGACTTAATCTCACTTAAACAGCTCAATTTACCAATAAAGATTGTTGTTTATAATAATCGCTCACTTAGTTTTGTGGCTATGGAAATGAAAGCCAGTGGGTTTTTATCAAGCGATACCGATTTAGAAAACCCAAGCTTTGCTAACATTGCACAGGCCTGTGGCTTAAAAGGGATTCATGTGGACGACCCTAAAAAATTACCATCGGCAATGAGCGAGATGATGAACCATTCAGGACCTGTTGTTTTAGAAGTCGATACCGCAAAACAAGAGCTTTCAATGCCGCCGCAAATCAAATTAGAGCAAGCAAAAGGCTTTAGTGTTTACATGATGAAAGCGCTGATAAATGGAAAAGGCGATGAAGTTGTCGAACTGGGTAAAACTAATTGGTTACGTTAGTTAAGTTACTTCCCTATTGAGTGCTTTGGCTCAATAGGGAAGTATGAAGCAATAATGTCCTCTATTATGTGCTTATTGCAAAGGTATGCCTTTCACGTAATGTAAAAAACGTCGGACATACTTTCTTAAATATTAATAAACCATAGTGCTTTCTTGTAACTTGTTGAACTAAAGGTAAAATAACATGAAGTTTGTATAGAGTAGGTAATAGTAATAACCTATGAGGTCAATTACGTGTTTATAAAAGTAGGTATAGAGCGTGATTAAAATTGAAGACTTTTCTTTAGCATGGCGCTGGATTAGCTCATCCCATGGTGATTTTTCTAAAGATACACTAAATAAACTCAATCCATTGAGTGAAGATCAAGCAAGAGCATTAATTGCCGCCACACCCATTAACTTTCCGTTTGGAGCAAAAAGATTCGACTCCACACAAGGGAGTGAGTTAACACGCCAATGGTTAAAGGGCTTAGTAAATGATTCGGAAACAGTAACAATTTGCTGGGATCAAGAAACAGCATTAGCCCTACCTTGGATAGTTTTTTGTGATCACTGGGATGATTTTTGCTATCCATCAAGTGATGACATAAATCTGTATTTAACCTGAACTCTGGTTAAGAGATTTACTAAAATATTGAATCATAGTGATATTTAAATTTATTTTCTCTAGCCAGAGATTTTTTAGTGAAAACAAGGCGAATTTACGCGTCAATAGCTGGCCTATTGCAAGTAAATTCAACGCAGTTAGCGCTGAAAATAGCTGCTTGAGATAGATTTATTATCCAGAGTTCAGGTTATTTAGAAAGCGGTGAACTGTTTTTACGTTGGAATCACTATGAGGTTTTTGAGTTTGACTCAAGTGCAATGTAATGAGCTAAAACACTTAGTATTGGCCTCAATTGCTACTTGGCGGTTGTTTTTAGCTTAACGTTTCACTCGCTTTACTCAATTAAAGTAAAGCGAGTGCTCAGTATCACTTACAAACTCTTTTTAGGCGGTAGGGCGACGTTTGCAAATATTAGCCCTGCAACAAGCGACATAAATATTAAAAACGTTTGCTGGCCTATATGCTCTGCATATATAAAGTCTTGGCCTTCAATGAGTGAGTTTAAGCCAATATACGTTTTGCTACCTGGTACTAATACAATTAAGCCTTGCATGGCCACAATAGAGGCCGGCGCATTAGCAACGCGGTTAAACAAGTTACTAAAAATACCCACCGATAAAGCACCCACAAACGTACCTAACGTGTAATCAAGGTACATAGCCGAGCCAATACTGGTGCCGTACGCTATAAAGCCTGATGCTATAGACCACACAGCGTGTTTAAGTTTGGTTCTAAAAATAACGATTAGGCTACTACAAAGTAAAAATATAGCCAGCCATGCAGTCCATTTTGGTAGAGGATCAGGTTGTACAAAGTCAGCTTGCCCAAAGAGTGCAAAGCCAATACCTATACCAATAAAACCGCCAAAATAGAGTTTAAATAACAGCATAAACGAGTCCATGACTCTTGCTGTACCCGACACTAAATGCCGCGCCGCAAGCTCTGCTAAGCCAAGCGCAAGTGCTAAACCGGGTATAAACACAATAATGGCCGAAAGTACCACCAAACGTATGTTTATTTCAGGTGTTATATACACACTTACTGCACACGCAAGTATTGCCGATATTATGGCTACCAATGGTTCAAGCATATGAGCTACGCGTTTTGAGCGTCCAGACCAAAGTACAAACACATAAACAACCAAAGTAAGTAGCGATGACCAAATAACATCAGTCCAGCTAGTACCCATTAACATGGCAAACGCACCACCAGAAGTTGCAAAGGCAACGCCCGTAACAAGTTTATTGTATGGGTTTGGCATGTCGTAAATAGCATCTAACTGGGCGTCAACTTCTTGTAAAGTTAACTTGTCGTCAAGCATTTGGTTTACAAGGTCGTCGGTATCGGCAAGTGAGCCTAAATCGTGATCGCCAGGGTCTACACGCGCAACATGGGTGTACTCGTCTTCGTGGCCATCAGTCCAAATAACAAACGTTACCGAAGTTGGCGACATAACAAACGACGATTTAAGTCCTAAATAGGTAGCCACTTCCATTAGGTGGGCTTCTAGGCGGTAAGCAGGCGTACCATACTTGTGAAGCATTTTACCCAATTTAACGATAAATTTGCGTTTTTCTGTAAAGGTTGCAGTTTTCAAATCTTTTTGGACCAAATATTGCGATAACTAAGCTAAAAATATAGACAATACAGCTAAAACTGCCCACGTTTGATGGGCGCGATTTTAAACACTAATTGGTGTGTGTCTAGTCATTTTTAATCTAATTTTTTATTTTTTTCAGCTATCCATTGCGACATGTATTGAGTGCTGCGCATTGTATGATGTTTGAGCATTTGGCCTGTAAAGTTTTTTTCGCGATGACCCTCTAAATCGCTACTTATTGAATCGATTTTTTTAATTAACGCCGTGCTCAATTGTGCTTTATCGTAGAGCGTATTAAGGAGTGTATTGCCATCTTGTTGTGCTTGTTCAAAGTCACTTTGATTGTTGTACATTTCAATGGCAGCATTGGCAAAATCGTCGGCGGTGTTGGCTATTTTACCAGGCCATGGTAAATCGTCATGCATGCCTTCTACGCCAATATTGGTGGTAACGCTGGGTGTTTGCATAATCATGGCTTCAAGCAATTTACCTTTAATGCCAGCACCAAAGCGCAGTGGTGCTAAACATACACGTGCGCTTTGCATTACATCAAACGCATTATCGGCCCAGCCTTTTATTAAAAACCCTGTTTTAGGGTTATTTAGCGCCGTAGCTTTTGGTGGTGGATAAGAGCCATAAATATGAAGTTCTGCTTTTGGAAGTTGCTTGCGAATAAGTGGCCATATTTTTTGTAAGTGCAACACGGCATCCCAGTTTGGCGCGTGCCTAAAATTGCCTATGGTCATAAAATGTTGGCGCTGCTCAAACGTTTTAGTACTTGCAGGTAATGAGCTTAAATCGACCATAAATGGTAAATGGTGCAATAAGCTTGGCTCTATTTTAAATACGCTGCTTAGTAAACGCATTTCATAGCTTGAAATAATTAAGTTTAAATCGCAGCGTAAAATAGCGGCGATTTCGCGTTTTGCTATGTCTGAGTGTAAATCGCTGATTGTAAACTCACGCTCACCTTTAAACGCTTCGTGACGAGCGTTACGCAGACATTGTAAATCTTCGGTATCTAAAATTTTAATCGCATGAGGGCAATGTTTATCGACGCGCCAGCCAAATTGTTCTTCCATCATAAAACGGTCAAACATGACTATATCTGGGTTATAGGCTTTAACGTATTCGTCAAAGCTATCGCAGTTTAGTGCAATGCTTTGGCTGGTTATGCCAAAAGCGTCAAGGTTTACCATGTGCTCTGTGCGCTGCGCGGGCGTTGCAAATTCAACGTCCCAGTTTTGCGCTCTAAAAGTATTTAATAACGACATCATGTGCGTTCCCGCAGCAGATGAATTTGGTTCTGGCCATACGAAACCAATTACCAGCACTTTTTTCATTGGCTAGAATCTCTAATTAGTGAGTTTACATTTACCAGTGTTTTTACTGGCGGAGCTGTGTTTTGTAGCAATTCTTTGAGTACTAGGTGACAACGTTTAGCAATGTCATGTGTGTTAATTACAACGGTGCTTAAGCTGTAAGGCATAACGCTATAATAAGGTAAGTGGTAGCAGCTCGCTATTTTTATATTGTTATTGGTTGGTATGTTAAGCGTCTGTATTGCAGCAAAAACACCTTGTGCAATTATATCATTTTCGCATACAAGGGCGCTTAACTGAGGGTGTTTTGCGTAAGCTTCAATAAATGCATTTTTAGCACTAAGCGCTTGGTTTTGACTGCATGATATGGCTACCAAAGGCGTAACGCCGTGCTGTGAGCAAGCAGTATTAAAGCCACTTTGAAGTGCTTGAGAGTCGCTTAGCGTTAGCTCGCTTCCTATAAATGCAATATGTGTAACGCCTTGTGCAAGCAAATGCATGCTGGCTACGTGGCTGGCTTTTTTATAATCGGGAAGTACGCATGGCGCTGCGCTAAAGGGAACTTCTCGCATTAAGGTCATTACTTTTTGCTGTGCGCTGAGAGTATCGAGCCATTTGGCACAAGTATTAGCAACAGGGCAAATAATAAATGCGGCGGCGTTGTATTCTTTTAAGTTTTTAACCGCGTTTGTTTGCAGCTCAAGATTATTATTACTACTTACTATCATGGCTTGTAAGTTATTTTCGTTTAAAATACGCTCAAGGTTAGTCGCGAGTTGCGCCATATACGGATTAGTTAAATCGTTTATTACAATAGCGACTAAGTTAGAGCGCCTTGAGCGCATAGCTGCTGCATCGCGATTGTAAATGTAGCCTAGTTCGTCAATGGCTTTTAGTACTTTTTGTTTACTTTTTTTGCCGACTTTATCGCTTTGAGTAAGCACCAAGGATACGGTTGACTTTGATACACCAGCAAGATCTGCAACATCAAAAATAGTGACTGATTTAGCTCTGTTCTGCATTGTACTTAAAGTGCCGAAATAGTTAATAAATAGCGCAATAGTGTAGCTTAAATAACACTATTAAGTCATCTATTGGAATACTTTAAACGAGCTTAATGCTTTATGAACAAAGCAAAACGTGTTTATATACGTTTATAAAAGTAAAAAATAACAAAAGGATAAAAACATGAACGCTTTTAGGCTGTTAGTTGCCTTTATTTGTTGTGTTGCATTATTGCCAGCAAGTTATGCAGAACAAGGGTATCAAATGCCCTCACCAGAGCTTGCAGCTTTGGTTGATGCTAAATTAGCCCCCACTAGTTACTCGTCGAGCGATGGTCAGTGGCTTGCATTATTTGAACGCAAACGAGTGGTAACACTTGATGAGCTTGCAAAAGAAGAGCTTAAGCTTGCAGGGATTAAATTGAACCCAGCTAATTTTTCGCGTTCTCGTGTGAGCGCTAAGTTTAGCGCTGTTGAACTTAAACATGTTCGCACTGGTACAGTGATTAGTATTAATAATTTACCACGCGGTATTATTCGCTCTCCTCAGTGGTCGTCTAACAGCAAGTATTTAGCGTTTATAGTTGAGCAACCTAGCCAAGCAAATTTATGGCTTTACAATGTTGAAACAAAACAAGCAAAAGAGCTTTCAAGTGCAGCACTCAATTCAGTAATAACAGCAACTCCCTACGAATGGTTACCTGACAGTAGCGCCATAGTGGCAAACTTGGCGGTAAATGTTGGTAAACCTGCTTTGCAAAACGACAGTCAAAATGTAGTGCCTGTTATTCAACAAAGCACTGGTGAAAAAGCGCCCGCCCGCACTTATCAAAATCTATTAACAAGCCCATTTGATGAAGCGCAGTTTAAATTTTATGGCTTAGGTCAGCTGGCTTACATAACACTTGATGGTAATGCCCAAGCAATTGGACGTCCTTCTTTATTTAAAGCGTTTTCGATATCACCTGATTCGACAAATATATTGGTTGCAGGTATTAGCCAGCCATTTTCGTATCAAGTACCGTACAGCCGTTTTGCAAGCACTTGGCAAATATGGGGCATGCGCGGTTATGTTTTAGCCGAACTTGCAAAGCAACCTCTTGCCGATAATATTCCGCAAGGTTATGACAGTGTTCGCACTGGCCGCCGTGATTTTGAATGGCGAGCCGATCAAGGCGCTGAAGTTATTTGGGCGCAGGCGCAAGATGGCGGCGACATGAAAACCGACGTTGAGCACCACGATTATCTTTACAGCTTACGTGCACCATTTAAACGCGAGCCTAAATTGTTTGCCAAAGTAGAGCGCCGTTACGCGGGAATGGAGTGGAGCAACGAGAACATTGCAATGCTGACAGATTGGCGCTTTAGTGATCGCCAAGTACGTACTTACATCGTACAACCACGAAATGCCGACAGAAACCGCGTTTTATTTTCAGAGCGTAGTTATAACGATGCGTATAAAGATCCAGGTAATGCAATTTACGAGCACAACGATTTAGGTGCTAACGTTATTAAGATTGTAGGCGGGCGTTATATTTACCTGCGCGGTAATGGTGCTTCAGAGCAAGGTAATGTGCCGTTTTTAGATAGGTACGATGTTAAAACAAATAGCAGTAAGCGTTTATGGCAATCACAAGCACCATACTACGAGCGCGTACGCGCACTGCTTGACGACGAAGGTGAGCGATTTATTACTATTCGTGAATCTAAAACTGAGCAACCTAACTTTTTTATACGCGATTTAGATAACGACACGCTAACGCAACTAACAACATTTGAGCACCCGTACCCTGCATTTAAAGGGGTAACTAAAGAGCAATTACGTTATAAACGTGACGACGGGGTTGAGCTTTCTGGCACGCTTTATTTGCCACCAGGGTATGACAAAACACAAGGCCCGTTACCGGTACTTATGTGGGCTTACCCACTTGAATACAAAGATAAAGCGGTTGCATCGCAAGTACGCGAATCGCCTTATGCATTTACCTACATTGGTTATTGGGGCCCAATGCCTTACCTTGCCAAAGGGATTGCCGTGTTTGACGACCCTAAAATGCCAATAGTGGGTATTGATGGCAGCGAGCCAAACGATAACTTTAGAAAGCAGTTAGTATCAAGTGCGCAAGCAGCTGTTGATGTATTAGTTAAAAAAGGTATTGCCGATAAAGATAAAATTGCCATAGCAGGGCACTCGTATGGTGCATTTATGGTTGCTAACTTATTGGCTCATAGCGATTTATTTAAAACCGGTATTGCCCGCAGTGGCGCGTATAACCGCACATTAACGCCGTTTGGTTTTCAAGGAGAAGAGCGTGATTTTTGGCAAGCACAAAGTGTGTACGCTAATATGTCGCCGTTTTTCCATGCTGAAAAAATTAACGAACCAATGCTAATGATCCACGGCCAAGAAGATCCTAATTCAGGAACCTTCCCAATGCAAAGTGAGCGCATGTACGCAGCCCTAAAAGGTTTAGGTAAAGATGCCCGCTTAGTAATGCTCCCTTATGAAGCACATGGTTACCGCGCGCGTAAAAGCTTATTGCATGTATTGTGGGAACAAGAACAGTGGTTAGATAAGTATTTGTTAAATGATACAGCAAAGCCAGTAGAGGTCATTACTGAACCAATGGTAAGTGCTGGGAAATAGTAATAAACATGAGTAAGTAACAGCGCGGCTACTTATAGCCGCGTTTTTGCTTTTAATATGAGAGTAAATTAATGATTGATGTAGCAGCACTTGCGGTTTTTATTCCTACGTTCTTTTTTGTGTCTATCACCCCTGGTATGTGTATGACGCTCGCTATGACTTTGGGTATGAGCATTGGCGTGCGCCGGACATTATGGATGATGATAGGCGAGCTATTAGGTGTCGCAAGTGTTGCTATAGCTGCGGTATTAGGCGTTGCAAGCGTAATGCTAAATTACCCAGATGCGTTCGCTATTTTAAAGTGGGTAGGCGGCGCGTACTTAATTTATATTGGCGTTAACATGTGGCGAGCCAAAGGAAAAATGTCGGTCGATACCTCAAAGCCAAGTGATGTAAGTAGGCAGTCGTTATTTACCCAAGGTTTTGTAACTGCAATTGCAAATCCTAAGGGCTGGGCGTTTATGATTTCACTACTGCCGCCATTTATAAGTGTTGAGCATGCTGTAGCTCCTCAGCTTTTAGTATTGTTAAGTGTAATAATGGTGAGCGAATTTGTATGCATGTTAGCTTACGCAACAGGCGGTAAAAGCCTGCGTTTATTTTTAAGCCGTGGCGATAATATAAAATGGATGAACCGTATTGCTGGCAGCTTAATGGCTGCTGTAGGTATCTGGTTAGCGCTAGGGTAATCGCTTAGCGAAGGAACATATTTGTCATCTCTAAGTTTGACCTATTCAAAGGCCGGATGACTTTATTCACCAGCCGGCCTTCATATAATAAAAGTGAAGAATGATTACTCCGTAATCGAATTTATATAAGCGTTTATATTATGTTGGTTAGTTGGGTTTTTAGCTGCCCAACGATCATTTATACCATCTTTATTTTTATCAATTATGTCAGGGAATCCTAGAAATTGTCGTTCATATTCTTCCCAGCTTTTAATCATTTCTAGTTCACTGTTTATTAAACCTTTGCCATTAATAGGCGTACTACCATCTACTTGGTTTAACACTTGTGTATCAATATTATCTAAAAACATGCCATTGGCATTAAAATTAGCCCCTACGTTTTTTTCCTTTATAAGTGTGCTGTAGGTTTTTTGAGTACTATTTATTGTCGCACTATTTACAGCACCATTGATTGGCTCTAACTTAACTCGACTGAGTCGTTTATTATCCATTGATATATTTTTACGTTTTGCATCTTTGCTAGTGCGATAGTTTACACCCAGTCGGTTATCGGCAGTTATTTTCTCATCTCCCACAAAATAGTTACCAGATATATAAGCTTGAGACTTTGTTATATTTGGTGAGTACCATAAATCAACAAGTTGTATTGCTTTACTTGCGGGTCCCGGTTTGTAAATGTTGTTTATTAAGTTAAAGCGGCCATTCTCGCTACCATAAACATTATTGCTGCCCCAGTTAAAAATGATATTGTTGGAAAATTCAACAAATTCAAGCTGTTCATCGTAAGGGGGTTTTAAGCGTGAACCATTTAATCGTGGTGTGCGGCTATTATGATGAGCGATGACATTATTAATAAAACTGGCTTTATTCCCCCCCCAAATTCCACCATAGCCATGGTGTCCTTTAGGGTGGATTGAATGATTAAGGCTCGCAGCTACAATTGAATTTTGCAGCGTGAATCGTTGGTTATTATAAAAGCTAGCAGTTTCATCGACTGACCAACTAAATGAGCAGTGATCAATTATTATATCTCGGCTATTGCGCACGGACATCGAATCTTCAGCTAATTTAAATGTACCAAGGCGAAAACGCATATAGCGAATAATGATATGATCAGCATCCGAAACTTGAACTGGCGCACCCGCAACGGTAATGCCACCAGGAGAGGTTTGCCCTGCAATAGTTAAAAAGCCACTTTTTACAATAATAGGTTCTTTTAAATGAATAACACCGGAGATATTAAATACCACTGTGCGCTTGTATTTACGCTTTAAGGCGTGTCTAAGTGTTCCCTTTGCTGGGTTTTTAGGATTATCTTCCAGTGAGTTAACAATATAGATTTTGCCGCCATGCCCCCCTTGCGTGTATTTCCCGTATCCATCGGCATTTTTAAAGGCTAAATTTGAGTCGAGTGCATACCCGTGAGAGGTGAATACGCCCACTAATAAAACAAATACACTTAAACTTAAATATTTAATTTTCTTATTGATTGTATCCAAAGTATGCACCCTAAAATTGTTATGTTTATAAGCTAAAGCTATCAGTAGCAAAAGCAGTTTTATTTATTTGTTGTGCTAAATTATGAAGTACGGCATTTGGTTGCCATTTATCACCAAATACCCACTGTTCGACAGTTTGTTGGGCTAAATAAGTGTTAGTGGGCTGAAAATTATTACGCGCCCATGAATAACTATTAATGTTTTGATTATTCGCAAAAAAATACCGAGCGCCAAATTTGTTTGCCTTATTACGGCTTTTATCAGGGTAGGTTTTTTTGAATATTGGTTTGTCAGCCATGTGGCTAGAGAACTGGTTATTAATTAAATAAAACTGTGCATCATAATGATGTCGACCTAACCAAAAACCTTTTACACCATCAAATTCACTGTCATTTACAACGAGCTTTTGATTTACATTGAGTTCGCCATCATGCCAAAGAGTGGCACTTTGCTTTATGTTGAAGAATTTAGAATGCTCAATTAACGCGGTACCACGAGGACACACCATATCGGTTGCGCCAGTAAATGAGCAATATGAATGGTAATATAATCCATCTTTTTTATTCCACAAACTCAGAGTATCGGCCCCGTCGGAACTAATGTTACATTGATGCAAGGTGATGCGGGTGGCGTTTTCAAAACTACGAACCGCAAACTGGTGCTCGTTAGTGTTGTGTTCTCGGCCGTAGTGATTAGTGATTTGTAAGTTGACGATATTTATATCGCTACCGTTAATATTTACAACCGCCGCCCCCCAATCACTGTCGTGATTTTTTCGCCAGTTATTTCTAAGCTCAGGAAAAGTAATTCGCGTATTACTTTGCGACTGACCAACTAAACTTAAGTTATTGCGAGTTATAAATAGCTTTTCGTTATATTCGCCAGCGCTGATTAAAATAATAACGCGTTTAAAGTGAGTACTCGCATCAATAGCTTGTTGAATAGAGCTGAAATATTTAGGGTTATGCTTATCAACATACAAAATAGTACTGGGCTCACTTCCAATGGCTGGTGTTTTTGAGTGGATGTTGCAACTAACCAATAGACAAATAACGAAAAAAGTAAACTTCATCATTAACGACCTATTATTGACGTTTTTATTGAATCAGTATCAATACCTACAATCGCCCCTCGGTGTTGAATAACCTGTCCGGCTAATAAGTTACCAGCTTTGGCACAGTCCTCTATTGAATTACCGTGTAGCCAGTATGCTAGAAACCCCGCGTTAAATGAATCCCCAGCCGCTGTTGTATCAGTAACATTATCGACTTTGTTGGTTTTAAAATAGCGGGGCTCTGAGGTGTTTTTATTACTGTACTGACAACCATCAGCACCTGTTTTTATGAGCACATGCTGAGCGCCGGCTTTGTGTAAACGAGAATGGCAAGCGGTAATATTATTATCGGCCCAAATTTGTACTTCATCATCAAAAGTGAGCAATGATAAATTAGCAAGCGCATACATGACTTTGTTGGTTTTTTTACAGTGTTCATCACTTGCCCAAAGAGCCGGGCGGTGATTACTGTCATAAATAATATCGACACCTTGATGAGCAAGCTTTGTCAGAATTTCAAGCAGGGTATTGCAATCTTTAACTGATAAAATAGCGAGTGATATCCCCGATAGATAAATAGCATCAAAATGACTAAGAAGCGCGACAATATGGTTAAAATCAGGATGTGTTACCAAATATTTTGCTGCTGAGTCGCTTCGCCAATATTGAAAAGAGCGCTCTCCTTGAACATCGTTTTGGATCATATACAAACCAACCTGTTTATCAGGTGCGATAAGTACAAAATCAGTATTTAATTGATGTTTTTGCCACTGCTTTATTATCTCGGTGCTCAAAGTGTCGGCACCCATGCAAGTAACATAATTTACATCAACACTTTGACCTGCGAGCTTTTTCAAATAAATAGCGGTATTCATTGTGTCACCGCCATAGTTTTGTTGCATAGAAGAAAATAATTGACCCGATAGCTCAACCATACACTCGCCAATAATTGCTATTTTTTTGATAGACATTTAAAGCGTGACTCCTTTTTTCCAGATAGCGACTTCACGAATATCATTTTTTTCATTACAGGTTTCTTTTCCGTTGACTATCTCAACAAGCAAGTCAACAAACTCACCATGCACTTGCTCCATACTTACATCGTTGATGAGCACACCAGCATCAAAATCTATCCAGCGTGTTTTTTTCTTAGCTAGCTCTGAATTAGTGGCAATTTTAAGCGTAGGAACAAAGCCGCCATAAGGGGTGCCACGACCAGTGGTAAATAGTACAATGTGGCAACCAGAAGCACCTAAAGCACTTGTTGCAATTGGGTCATTGCCAGGTGCATCTAGTAAGTTTAAACCGGGTACGCTCAAACGTTCACCGTAGTGTAAGACGGCTTGTACTTTGCTGCTGCCAGCTTTTTGTGTACACCCTAGTGATTTATCTTCCAATGTGGTTATTCCGCCTTTTTTGTTTCCAGGTGACGGATTTTCGTAGATGGGTTGATTATGTGCTTTGTAATAACCTTTAAAGTTGTTAACCATTTCAACTAACTTATGAAAGGTTGCTTCGTCTTTACAACGCGACATTAATAGCGTTTCGGCACCAAACATTTCTGGTACTTCGGTTAACACGGTTGTACCGCCTTGGGCTATTAAATAATCTGAAAACACACCTAGCATAGGGTTAGCTGTTATGCCCGATAGGCCATCACTGCCACCACACTCTAAACCAAATTTAACTTCACTTAATTTTCCAGGTTCGCGTTTGTCGTGCTTTATTCGACTATAAATTTCTTCGAGAAGAGCGACACCATCTTCAATTTCGTCATCAGCTTGTTGTGTGATTAAAAATTTAACGCGGTTTTCATCAAAATCCCCAAGCCCTTCTTTAAACACATTTAATTGGTTGTTTTCACACCCCAAGCCAACAACCAACGCACCGCCTGCGTTAGGGTGCAATACCATGTTTTGTAAAAGAATACGGGTTGTTTCTAAATCATCACCGAGCTGTGAGCAGCCAAATTGATGAGGAAAAACATGAATTCCGTCAATGCCAAGATCAGGGTTTCGTTGCATAAACTCTTTTTTCATTTGTGCAATCATACCGTTTACACAGCCAACAGTAGGGATAAGCCAAATCTCGTTGCGTATACCAATTTCGCCATTTTTACGACGATAAATATTAACATCGGGTGATGGAGTTGCTGCTGCTTGGTCAATAAACTCAGGGGTGTATTGATATTCAAGTTCATCGTTTAGGGTGGTTTTAACACAGTGTGTATGAACCCACGTACCTTTTGGTATATTAGCTAAAGCAAAGCCAATTGGAGCTCCATATTTTATAACTTTCTCGTCTTTTTCTATGTCACGCAAAGCTACTTTATGGCCTTTGTCTACATCTTGAGTTACTAAAATGTCGATGCCATCAACCGGTAATGTTTCGCCTGCTCCAATATTGCGCATGGCAATTGCTACATCATCGGTTGGGTGTAATTTGATTAATGGTTTCATTTTATTGACCTAATTTACTTTCAATGGTGGCTGCTACACTGGTGTTCAACATACTCTGTAGATAACCTACGATGCTTTGTTTAAGGCCTGAAATATCATTTAAATTTGTTTCCCAGTGCCAATCACAGGCTAGGAACTTTTCAACCAATTGATCAATACTTAAGCTACCACGGCCATACTCCAGCCAGTTGTCTTTAAAAAACGCTAACCATTGTTCGCTATCACTGAGAGCTATAGACTCATCATTACGTACACCACGGTAAAATAAAATTTGTCCAGCCATTGCCATCGCAATTAACTCAGGAACCTTTTGGTTTAATTCCACATATTTAAATAGCTGAGGTAGCAGGCGTGTCTTAAATTTAGTCATACTGTTTAGTGAAATAGACAATAGTAGATGGCAAATATAGGGGTTTCTAAAGCGGTTAAGTACATCGCTGGCAAACTTCTTTAGCTCATCTGCGGGTAAATCAAGGGTCGGAATAATCTCATCAGCAATGAGTTGAGTTAAATACCGTTCAAATAATTGAGTACTAAGGGCATCACCAACCGAGTCAATATTTGCCATATATGCCAGCGGCACTAACGCTGTATGTGCTCCATTTAAAATAGCCACTTTACGTTGTTTGTAAGGTGAAATATCGTCGACAATTTTTATATTTACGTCACTGTCTTTCAAACACAATAATTCAGCGAGATGTTTTGGTCCTTGAATAACAAATAAGTGAAAATACTCGGCAGTGACCATAAAGTTGTCTAAATAACCGAGTGACTCTTGCAGTTGTTGATGTTCGCCTCGTGGAAAGCCTGTCACAATACGGTCAACTAGGCTTGAGCAAAAATGGTTATGTACATTTAACCATTGGGTAAACTCTTCTGGTAATTGCCAATTTTTTGCGTACTTTAAAACGATTTCTTTGAGCTTTTCGCCATTGTAATCAATAAGTTCGCACGGAATAATGACCATGCCACTTTCTGCTGAGCCAGTAAAGTGATTAAATCGATGAAATAACCATTGTGTTAGCTTTGCTGGGAATGCTTTTGCAGGTTTATCCTCTAGCTTGTCTGAATCAATGTACTCTATGCCTGCTTCAGTTGTATTTGAAAAAATGATTTTCAAATCAGAATTTGTAGCAAGCTCTAAAAAACGCTCAAGGTTTTTATAAATAGGGATCTCTTCATTAACGCAACCAATAATACGCTCTTCACTTACGGTTTCACCTTGCTCATTTAAGCCACGAATAATAGTGGTGTACAAACCATCTTGTGTATTTAGCAGCGGTAATGTGTCGTAATCAATTGGGCGAATAATTGCAATGCCTGCACTTAGATCACTCGTTTGGTTTAATTTATCTATTTGCCAATCGACAAAAGCGCGTAAAAAGTTACCTTCACCAAATTGCATTATTTTTGTTGGGTATTTGTTTTTATTAAAGTTTTTTCTATTCAATGTTTGCATAATATAACCCATTTTGAGTATCGATTGGCCTGTTGTTGATTTCATACTACTTATAAATGCCACCGGTGGCAAATTAAATTTGACAAACTGCCACCGGTAGCGAAGAATGGCTTTTAACAACTCAAATTATTTTATTTACATTATATAAATATAGAGATTAACGATAGGAATTGGCAATGAGCATGCATTTATTCGATTTAAAGGGAAAGACGGCCTTAGTAACTGGGGCCAGCCGTGGATTAGGGCAGCAAATAGCCTTGGGTTTAGCTCAAGCAGGTGCAAATATTATATGTAGCAGTAGCCAAGAGAATGGTTGCAAAAACACGTGCCAGATGATTAAAAATGAATCAGGGCAAGTGATTGAATTATCTGCTGATTTAAGCCGCGAAGATGCTGTTATTTCGCTTGCGGAGCGTGCATTAGAGTATGCTGGGACTGTTGATATTTTAATTAATGTAGGTGGCACTATTTTTCGAAGTCCAGCCGTAGATTATCCGTACGAGCAGTGGCAAAACGTAATGAAAGTAAATGTTGATGCTAGTTTTTTACTTGCTCAGGCACTTGCACCTGCAATGATTAAAAAAGGGCAAGGGAAAATTATCAATATTGCGTCAATGCTTTCATATAGTGGTGGCATGACAGTACCTGCTTACACAGCAAGTAAACATGCTATTGCAGGCGTTACTAAAGCATTAGCGAATGAATGGGCGCAATATAATATTCAAACAAATGCAATTGCTCCCGGTTACTTTAAAACCGATAACACACAAGCTTTACAAGATGATCCTACTCGAAACAGTGAGATCGAAAAACGTATACCAGCAGGGCGTTGGGGTGAAGCTGAGGATTTAATTGGAACCGCCATCTTTTTATCATCAGCTGCTAGCGATTATGTTAATGGACATATTTTAGCTGTTGATGGCGGCTGGTTAGCACGATAACTTTATTTTAGGTAGCAAACTATGAGTACAGAAATTGAGTCACGTTACGCCGTTGGTCCAAATGAAGTGAAAGGCTACGATACACAGCAGCTCAGAGATGAGTTTTTGGTTGATAAGCTTATGCAAGTAGACAAAATTTATTGGCTGTACACGCATTACGAACGTTTTATGGTAGGTAGTGCGGTTCCAACTGCAGGAGCTTTAACGCTAGAGACAGTAGATAACCTTAAAGCAGCTCATTTTTTGAATGGACGTGAATTGGGCATTATCAATGTAGGCGGCCGAGGTACGGTAACCGCAGACAATGAGACGTTTGAACTTAACTACAAAGATGCTTTGTATATAGGTAAAGAATCAAAAAATGTGACGTTTAAAAGCTGTGATAACACAAATCCAGCTAAGTTTTATTTAAATTCGGCGCCAGCACACCATAAATACCCAAATAAACGAGTTACCCGTAATGATGCAAACGTCTTGCATTTAGGCGCTTTAGAAACGTCTAACGAGCGTGATATAAACCAAATGCTGATTAATACAGTTGTAAAGACATGCCAATTACAAATGGGTTTGACTGAGCTAAAGCCTGGTAGTGTATGGAATACAATGCCTGCTCATCAACATGATCGACGTAATGAAGTGTATTTTTATTTTGAAATACCAGAGCAACAAGCTGTGTGCCATTTTATGGGAGAACCCACAGAAACGCGCCATTTATGGATACATAATGAACAGGCCGTTGTTTCACCTGCGTGGTCTATTCATTCTGGGTCGGGTACTCAAAACTACAGTTTTATCTGGGGGATGGCTGGCGAAAATCTAGATTATGATGATATGGATAAATATCAGCCGCATGAACTGAGGTAATGTAGTTCGTACAATCGCTTATTCACACACTGATAAGAAGAAATATAATAATGCATAAGAATCTTCTCAATGTCGTTTTTTTGGTTTTATCGATCGGGCTACTCACCAGTTGTAGCGATGATAAAAAAACCATACGTTTAACATTAGCGCATACACTTGATACTCGTCATGTGGTTCACAAGGCGATGGAATATATGGCAACGCGGCTAGATTACTATTCAAAGGGGAGTATGGAGATAGTAATTTACCCAGGTGGCCAACTTGGTTCTGAACGAGAGTTAATTGAACTATTACAAATAGGCAGCCTTGCTATAACCAAAGTATCAGCCAGTCCTCTTGAAGGGTTTGTACCTGAAATGAAAGTATTTGGTATCCCTTACTTATTCAGAGATAGTGAACATTTTTGGCGAGTACTCAATAGCGAAACAGGCCAAAATTTACTCGATAAGGTTGCAACTGCAAAACTTAAAGGGCTGGGTTATTACGATGCGGGTAGCCGTAGTTTTTATACAACGAATAAACCAATCAACACACCTGATGACTTAGTGGGTGAAAAAATAAGAGTACTGAATAGTCCAACTGCGGTTGCCACTGTCCAAGCCCTTGGTGGTGCAGCTGCGCCTATTGCATGGGGTGAACTCTATGCAGCTTTGCAACAAGGTGTTGTTGATGGTGCAGAGAATAACCCACCTAGTTATTACTTATCTCGCCATTATGAAATAGCAAAATATTATTCATTGGATGAGCACACATTTGTACCTGATGTGATTATAGCCAGCCAAAGTGTGTGGGATTCGTTAAATACTCAGCAGCAGCAATGGCTAAGCCAAGCAATGGCTGATTCAGTAAAGTACCAGCGTTCGTTATGGCAAACTGCTTCTGATGACGCCCTTGCAAAAGTAATTGAAGCGGGTGTTGAAGTAACCTATCCAGATAAAAAAGCATTTCGCGATCAAGTCGTTGAGTTTCATGCGTCTTTTGACAACACTCCTGTTGCAAAAGTAATAACAAAAATTAAAGCAATGTAGTGAGAGATGATGCGTAAATTTAACACACTTTTAAATCACCTAATTGAGCGTATTTTGATTATGGCTATGGTTGCCATTGTTGCAGTGGTTTGCTGGCAGGTTTTTTCGAGATTTATAATGCGTTCGCCAAGTTCATATACCGAAGAATTAGCGCGCTTTTTGCTTATTTGGATTGGCGTATTAGGTGCAGCCTACGCTTATAGAACACGTGCACATTTAGGGCTTGATCTGTTTTATGAAAAAATGAGACCGAGACTAAAGCACAAATGCGCTATTTTTATAGAATTAATAGCGCTAATAACAGCCAGCAGTCTATTAATTTATGGGGGCGCTTTATTGATGCTATTAAGCTTTGATTTGAAGCAAACATCAGCAGCTTTAGGCATTAATATGGGATTTGTTTATTTAGTGTTGCCATTAAGCGGGGTACTTATTGCGATTAATTGCTTAGATAATTTACTTCAATTAGCCGCTACTAGACAGAAGGAGGAGGTGTAATGGATTTTACAGCAATAATTCTCGTCGTTACTTTCTTTGCATTACTACTTATTAATGTCCCTATTTCAATATGCATTGGTTTAGCTACTTTACTCGCCTTATTAATGCATATGGATTTTACGCCGGCGGCGACGACTATCGCCCAACAGTTAGCTGGTGGATTAGATAGTTTTGCTTTACTTGCTATTCCATTTTTTATTCTCTCTGGGCTTATCATGGGCCAAGGAGGGATCGCCAAGCGGTTAATCGAATGTGCGATGGCATTAATAGGGTTTTTACCTGGTGGCTTAGCGTTGGTAAATGTTTTGTCGTGTATGCTATTTGGTGCAATATCAGGTTCTGCTGTAGCTGCAACCTCAGCGATTGGTAGTTTTATGGTACCAGAGATGAAAAAACATGGTTACAGTGAAAACTTTGCGGCTGCTGTCACCGCGACGGCATCCACGACGGGCATGCTAATTCCACCCAGTAATATTTTAATTATTTATGCAATCGCCAGTGGTGGTGTTTCAATTGCGGCATTATTTATAGCAGGCTACCTTCCAGGTATATTAGTTGGACTTGCATTAATGACTGTTTGTGCGGTGTATTCTATTAAAAATAAATACCCTGTAACAGCACGCCTACCGTTGAAAATTGTTATTGAAAAAGTGTTGGCTGCCTTTCCTAGTTTGCTGCTTATTTTTATTGTAATAGGCGGTATTATTGGAGGGGTATTTACTGCAACTGAAGCGGGGGCAATCGCGGTAATTTATGCGTTAATATTATCTGTTATTGTTTATAAGGAAATTAGTTTAGCCGCGTTACCTGGAATATTACTAAAAGCATGTGAAACAACCGCGATTGTAATGCTCATCATTGGTGCTTCTTCTGCAATGTCTTGGCTGCTATCGTTTACCCATATTCCGCAAATTGTCAGTGATTTCTTTTTAACACTCAGTGATAACCCAATTATTATATTATTACTCATAAACTTGATTTTAATTCTAGTGGGAGCATTTATCGATATGACTCCTGCGGTGCTTATTTTTACGCCAATATTTTTGCCTGTGGCTGAACAGTTTGGTATGTCGCCTATACAATTTGGTATTATGATTGTATTAAATTTATCCATAGGGTTGGTGTCGCCACCAGTAGGAAGTGTACTTTTTGTAAGTTGTGCAGTGGCTAAAACGTCTCTTCATAAAATTATTAAGCCAATGATCCCATTATATATCGTTATGTTTTTAGTTTTAATGCTGGTTACCTACGTACCTGCTGTGAGTGAGTTTTTACCTCGCTTATTTGGTCTTATTGAGTAACATAATCTGAACTTGGGATAATAAACTTGTCTTAAGCCGTAATTTTCACGCTAACAGCACTGAATCTACTACAATAGGCTATACAAAAAGCGGTTGGTCGAATTTATTTTGCGTAAAAGCCAACCGCTGTTATAACTATTGTCTTACAAAATAATTTATTTTTGTGTTCATTTTTGCCTTGAAAGACTAATCACTGCAATGGTTTCTTTACAGACATCAAGTAGCTGGTAAAATTGAAGATTACCCTTGTTCAGGAACTTATAATGTCAGTAACGATCAATGATGTAGCACGGCTTTCAGGTGTTTCAAAACGTACTGTTTCTCGCGTAATTAACTGCTCACCAGCAGTAGGTGAGGCAACGCGTGAGCGGGTACTGGAAATAATTAAAGAAACAGGCTTTTCACCAGATAAGCAGGCTCGTGGACTCGCATCTAGTCGTTCTTATTTATTAGGGCTAATTTATGATAACCCTGATGCGCTTTATATTGACCAAGTACAACGCGGTGCTTTAAGTGTGTGCGCCGAACTGGGTTATGAGCTAGTTGTTCACCCTGGGTCGTCAAAGCATGAGGACTTTATTGATGATTGCTTACGTTTTATTTCACGCTCAAAATTAGATGGCGTGATTATCCTACCACCAGTATCTGAAAATAAAGCACTTGCGGCGGCTCTTCGTGAAGCAGAATGTCCTTATGTACGCCTTGCCTCTGTTGATTTAGATGATGCAGACAATATAGTTGTCTCGGATGAGCGTGCAGCCATGCGTGATATGGCAAGCCATTTAGTTGAACTTGGTCATACCGATATTGGTTTTATTTCTGGGCCGCAACATTTTCGTTCATCTACTGAGCGTTTAGCTGGTTTTTTGGCTGAGTTACAGGTTTACAATGTGCAACTACCAGACAGTCGTATTGTGGAAGGGAAAAATAATTACGAAAGTGGCTTAATGTGCGCACAAACACTGTTAGACACGCCTAATAGACCAACAGCTATTGTAGCTAATAATGATGAAATGGCCGCAGCGGCATTACGAGTTGCAAGTAACTTAAATATCAAAGTACCCGATGAGCTTTCAGTTGCAGGATTTGATGATAATATTTTAGCGTCGCGCATTATTCCTTCGTTAACGACGATTCGTCGACCTGTTTATAATATGGCATGTTTAGCAGTACAAAAGTTAATAAATAAGTCACGTGCAACAAAAGAAAAGTTACCACTTCAAAAAACGGTTACGCCCACTTTAGTTAAGCGAGAGTCGACAGGGCAATGTAGCGAATAATACCAAACGGCATAAATACTTGAACAATTTAATGAATTAAATCACTCTATAACGTTGTTAAAAATTTTTTATTTAGAACAATTAGATATAAAATTTTTTGCCTAGTTATAGTGCAATTTTCTTATCGTTAAATAGACCCCATATATAAGCCGGTTGGTATAAAATACCCGTTATAGCTGTTTTTTAAAAATAACGTCATTGCTTTTATTGTGTCTGTTTGCCACGGTTGGAATAGCCAAAAACAATGAGGAGCATCCTTAAATTGATAAACTTCAGTGGTTATACCCAGAAAGTTTAACTTTTGGATGGCTTTTTCTCTGCCTGCATAAAAACGCTTAGCACTACTATTGATAAATAAGGTCGCGGGTGAGCTTGCGTTAATATAGTTAATTGGTGACGCATTATGCCAACGCTGGGGGTTATCTTCATATCGCGAACCGAGCCAAGCACTCGCAGATGTTATTTTTTTACTTGGGTCATTTTCATAGCGTAGGGCTATAGGTGTTGTAAAATCGCTCAATCCATCAATATTTATTAATACGTTAGCTTTTATAAGTGGGTTATTAGTTTCTTTTAATTGCCCTTGACTGTAGGCCAGTAAGGCCGCCATTTGCCCTCCTGCAGAGCTGCCAATTAGCGCTAGTTTTGATGTATCTATATTATATTGTGCTTTATGAGTTGTAAGCCAATTCAGCGCAGTGGCTAAATCATTAATTGCAGCAGGATATTGCGCCTCTGTTGATAATCTATATGCAGGCACTGCAACCACAAACCCTTGTGCTGCAATAGAAAATGCTAATGTTTTTAATAGTTCAGGTGTTCCTGATTGCCAGCCCCCACCATGAATCATGACAACAAGTGGTAAGGAAGCGGTTGAATTTTTGGGGCGATAAATAGACATTGCTAATACATGGTCGGTAACTTTTTTATAAACAACATCCTGATAGGACAAGATTTCGCGGGGTATTGTTTGTGAGGGTAACTGTATTTGTGGGTAATCCTTTATTAATTTTTTATACCTATTTTGCAACGTGTACTCTTTTCCATATGCGGATGATACTACAAAAAAGGTACTTAGAATGAGTATAATACAATGAATTAATCTGTTGCTATTACGCATTTTTAATTTTGCTCTGTTGGTGTGAAACGAAAATAATCAACATCTATAAATTGCGTTGCGTTTGGCTTAGATGCAACATGAAATAAACCCACTTTTGCTCCTACCCAGCGTCCCTTTGTAGCACTAAAATGTTCACCAATAATTCGAAAAGGATCTGTGCTATTAGTGCGATAACTAAAAATAGCATCGCCAGTGGGTTGCATTGTCATACGTAACTCAACATTATTACCAGAGAAAGGTTGAGGTTCTTTTAAGTATTCATTACAGCCTTTACGTGCATTTATACATTGTGCGTAAACCAGTTGATTAGTTTGCGTTTCTTTATCATAAGTAATACCGATCCATGCATAGTTCTCACCAAATAAAACAAGTCCTGCTTGGCCTTTTAATGGCAATTTAGGTAACGTAAGTTTAGTGGTTAGAGTAAAGGTATTTGTGGGTAATTTTTGTAGTAATAGAGAAGGTGTTAACCACAAGCTGTCATTGCTTTCGGCTATCTTTTTCTGCTGATATAAGCGCAAAACACCAAGCTTTTTAGTTAGCGAATACCAACGTACATCAGAATTTGCGTTCCATTGCCATTGTAGAGCCAGTTGTTCAGCGGTAAAATCATCACTCGCTTTAAGTGATTTAATCGTCACTGTATCGCTATGCACTGGTTTTTTATAGCGTAAAACAGGCTCACCTATTTCATCACCGTCTTCGTCTTTGCCGATGATAGGCCAATCATTTTTCCACTGCATTGGTTGTAAATGTACGATACGGCCATACGCTTTTTTTGACTGAAAGTGGATAAACCAATCTTCATCAAAGTCAGTATGTATCCAAGCACCCTGATGCGGGCCATTAATAATAGAATTACCTTGATTCATAACTATTTTAGCTTGGTAAGGACCGGCGATATTTTTACTACGAAACACCGATTGCCAACCTAAATCAACGCCACCTGCTGGGGCAAATATATAATAATAGCCATTACGCTTATAAAATTTGGGTCCCTCAATCGTCCTATATCCAGGGAAATTTTTGCCATCAATGATATGAGTAAATAGGCTGCTTACCGATGATGCATCGCTTGTCATTTCCCTCAAACTTAAAACATTATTAAAGCCTGAACGACTCTTTGCCCAAGCATGTAATAAGTAACTTTTACCGTTATCATCCCACAGAGGTGTTGGATCGATGAGTCCTTTTCCTGATAAAATTAAGCGCGGTTTGCTCCATTTTTTTGCTGGATTGGCTGTCGTGGTAACATAAATACCAAAATCAGGATCTGGGTAAAATATCCAAAACAAGTTATTGTGATAACGTATATTTGGTGCCCAAACACCATTACCATGTTGCACTTTTTGGTAATGCGTTACGGGGATCTGTTCTGTTAGTGCGTAATTAATTAAAGACCAATTAACTAAATCGGTTGAATGAAGTATTGGCAATCCTGGGGCTGAATTAAAGCTAGACGCGGTCATGTAGTAGTGGCCACTGACAGCAACAACATCAGGATCGGAATAATCGGCGTGTAATATAGGATTTGTATAATCGTCGGTATTTAAACTAACGCGCTTAATACCAGTATTATCTGTTACATAGGCCGCGTCTGGTGGGGTAATTGATTTGGCTGAAAATGAAAAAGTAACGAGGTAATATACAAAAAATTTTAACAGTATTATTATATTTATTGGTCGCATTATTAGGCCTTAACGCATCAAAGCAAGGCTAGCTAAAATAAATGGCCCTACGCCTTTAGGATCATTGGCTCGAATATCCTCACTTATATAATACCCAAAGCTACCATCGCGATAGGGTGTACCACCAAGGCCTGCTACGGCACATGTCTGAGTAAAAGAAATACGTTGGTTCGTTGCATCGACTAAAATAAATTGTTTAATTAAACCGTTGTAGCTTCGCTGTGCATGTAACAAGTAGTCCGCAGGAAGGTAGCCGTTCATAACACCTTGAGCCATAGCATAAGTTAACATAGCGCTGCCTGATGATTCTAGGTAATTGCCTCTAATACTTGCTTTATCAGTTACTTGAAACCAGGTGCCAGAACTATCTTGGTAAATAAGAGCGGCATCAATTAGCGCCTTAAAGCGTGTGTTTAGCCACGTTTTTTTATTGTAATTGTTCGGGAGTTGGTCAAGTACGTCGACCATTGCCATGGCATACCAACCAATAGAACGAGACCAATGATTAGGCGATTGTCCTGTTTTAGGGTTTGCCCATGCCTGTTGTTTAGATTCATCCCACCCATGTACAGGTAGTTTAGTATCACTGCGATAAAGGTATTTTTCTATTAATTCAAACTGTTTGATTACATCGTCGAATTGCGTTTCGCTGCCATAGCGGCGTATATATTGTGCATAAAAGGGCGCACCCATATAAAGCCCATCGAGCCACATTTGGGAGGTATAACGCTTTTTATGCCAAAACCCACCTTCTTTAGTACGAGGATGATGTTCTAGCTGCTTGTAAAGAGTATCGATTGCTAAGCGATATTTATTGTTTTTAGTCTCATCATACATAAAAAACAATAATTTACCGGCGTTGAGCATATCAATATTATATTTACTCTGTTGATAGCTTTTAATGGTGCCATCTTCATTAATTAAGCTATCAACATACTCACGTATATAATCAAAGTAGCGTTTGTCTTTTGTATTTTGATAAAGCCGAGAGAATGCGAGTAGCTCAAGGCCGTGTGTGTAATCCCAACGTGGCGCTTTGCGCCAATCGAGGGTATACGCCTGTGGGTTTCGCTGCATCTCTGATTCAGCCATTCTGATAGACCATAAATTTTCATTTGGTAATGGCTCGGCTTTCAAAGTAAAAACACAACAAAAAATACAGATAAGCACTGAAAATACAGCTGAACTAAATGGTAAATGCATAGTAACGCAACCTTATTTTGAAGAATGACTTACTTTACTGAGTTATCTATACCTAGTAGCTTAACCATTTCGATACCAGCCAAAATGTATGGTGCAACACCTTTGGGATCGTTACGGCTAATAGGTTCGCTCATGTAATAGTCATAGCTTCCATCACGACCAAAACCTAACCCTGCTACGTAGCATTGATTTAGCATAGAAACAGTTCCATCTTTATGAACAAGGGTAAATTCACTGAGTAAACCTTTATAAGCTGATTTTACTAAAGCAGTATATTCTTTAGCTAAGTAGCCTTTATTGATTGCTTTGGCATAAAAGTAAATAAACATTGCTGTGGCTGACGACTCGCGGTAATTACCGCGCTGCGCAGGTTTGTTAAGTATTTGCCACCATGTTCCGGTGTTTTGATCTTGAACACTTTTAAGGCTAACGGCAATCTCACCAATCATTGTGACTAAAAAATCACGCTGCTCGATATTTTCTGTCGGAATATAATCCAGTACATCAACAACAGCCATGGCTAACCAGCCCATGCCGCGAGCCCAAAATTCTTGCGACAATCCTGTGTTTTTATCAGCCCAACTTTGTGCTTTTAGCTCATCCCATGCATGGTAGTAAAGCCCTGTATTTGAGTCGCGTAAAAATTCGCGAGTAAGTTTAAATTCGTTGACTACTTCATTAAGCGTTTCTTGCTGTTTATGACCAAGCTCGAATTTTTTTGCATAATGAGCTAAAAATGGCATACCCATGTAAACACCATCTAACCATACTTGACCTTGGTATTTCTTTTTATGCCAAAAAGCACCAGCAGAGGTGCGTGGTTGATCGTGCAATTGTTCTCTAAGTGTTTCAATAGCTACACGGTATTTAGCCTCACCTGTACGCTCATATAAGCTAATTAAGTTTTGGCCGGGGGGGATGTTATCAATATTGAAGTTACTTTTTTATACGCATAAATTTTACCTTGATCAGAAATGAAGCTCGCGGTTACTTTTTCAATGACTTCGCTGTACTGTTTTTTTCCGGTCAATAGAGCTAACTGATTATATGCGTAAGGCTGAATACCAATGATATCGTATTCAAATTTTGGTAAGCGTTTACGGTTTACATCCCAGCCCATATAGTGATAACCAAGTACTTTATGAGAAAGCTCGGTGTCAGCTAATGCCTGTGTCCACTTTAAAGCACTTTTTGCATCAAGTGGTGCTTTGAATTGAGCTGCTGATAAACGCGTTTTAATTCGCAAACGTGGTTTTTGTGTTAATTTTTCGGCTTCCTTGTTTAAATAATCAATAAAAGCATCTTTACTATTTATGCCGCTTTCTGGTTGCCACACTGAAGCAAAATAGTAATTAACACGTTGCTGAGATTTATCCCCTTTAGGCTCAAGTATCGCGAGATAGTTGTTTTTATCTTCGGTTACTTTTTTTAGATCGCCTTTTTTGAAAAAAATAGCCATACCAAGTGGTGATTTATCTAAGCTTTGTTTACCCCAACTAGCAATATAGCTATAGCCATAGTTACTTAAGTTGCTTAAATCACCTTGTATGAACACAGTATTTTCATGTTTAACAATGCCTGTAGCCATATTAGGTAAATCTTTACTTAGCTTTAGTGCTACATTTGCTAGGCGTGAACCTGCATGCATACTAATATCAGCAACAAGATTTTGTTGATTATATGAGCTTTTCCAGTCGTTATAATCTAGCTGTACACTCGCGCGTAAATCGCCATTTTCGACAATGCGTGCTGTCCGTGTTTTTACATTGGCGACGTGCTCAAGCTGGTTTTTTGTATTCATTACACCAAAGCCGCCTGCACCGAGAGAGCTTCCTACTTTAAGGATATCCATCCCCCAACGTGCTTTGTGATGATAAGATTCATATCCATCTAAGCCAATTTGGTGTAACACGGGTTCTGGTGTTAATTTACCGAAAACATCAAAGCCATTTCGCCAATCTAAATAAAAGCGATAGCCTACTTTGTCTGATTCAATACCGGGTCCTTCATAGCGTATCCAATTTGAATGGTCCGTATAGTAATCTGGCGGTGTAAGTGATTTAACATTTTCAAAATGACCTCCAACGTATTCTTTTTTACCTGTATTTATTTGGTGTTTAGGGGGGCGACTATGCGGGTGCCATTGCCCAGCAACTTTATGGGCAAGATCTGCCTGTACTCGTTTTACTTTATCGACAGGTTTAACACTAACAGGTGTATTTTCAATAGTAATACTGACAGGTGTGCTGTTATTTAAATCAACAACAAAGTAAAGTCCGTCAACAGTGCCATCGTAGTCAATATCAACTGCTTGACTTGGAAGTTCCACATCAGCACTGAAAACGCTGAGTGCTTCTTTTGATGTGAGGCCTAAGTCGTAGTAGCTCACGTAGATAGGCTCATCAGGACGTGCAAAATCAGAGGGGTTACTGATTTCTATTTGTGCTAAAGGGGGCGCTTTTTTAAGTGTTGGTAATGCTGCAATGCTTTCTTTTTGCTGGCAAGCCGATAGAAACAAACTTGCAAAAATAATAGCACCGGATGTGAGTGCAAACTGTTTTAAAGGGGCGTTTATTGTCATAATCTTCTCCCAATAATAACAGCCAAGCAAAAAGTACTTGGCTGTTAATTAAATAAGCTAATCTAATTTATATGCTTTTTTAACTAACCCATAGGTTAATTGATAAGCTAACGTGTGAGCTGTTTCTTCATTAATTTGATGATTTGCTACCAGCTCGGCTAAATATCGGCAATCTACTCTGCGTGCTACATCATGACGTGCAGGAATTGATAAAAATGCTCGCGTATCATCATTAAAGCCCACCGTGTTATAAAATCCAGCAGTTTCAGTTGCTTGCTGACGAAATCTTAACATACCTGCGGGGCTATCATGGAACCACCATGCTGGGCCTAGTTTTAAACTAGGGTAGTGGCCTGCGAGGGGCGCAAGTTCACGACTGTAAGTTGTTTCATCAAGGGTAAATAGAATAATCTTTAGATTTGGGTTATTTCCGTATTTACTTAACAGCGGTTTAAGTGCATTAACATACTCGGTCTGACTTGGTATATCTGCGCCTTTATCTCGGCCAAATTGATTGAATATTGGTAAGTTATGATTTCGGTGTGCCCCCGGATGAATTTGCATCACTAGGCCATCTTTTATACTCATTCCAGCCAGTTCAGTTAGCATTTGGGCGCGAAAAAGCTCTTGTTCTTGTTCTGTTGCTTGACCTGTACGGCATTTTTCAAAAAGGGCTTCACATTCATTTAAACTTAAATCAGCAGTTAGTGCACTAGGGTGACCATGATCAGTTGCTGTTGCTCTGCCTTCTTGTTTAAAGTAATCACGGCGAGTTTGAATTGCACTTAGATAACCTTGCCATGTAGCAGTATTTTGGCTGGTTAGTTCACCTAGTTTTTTTATATTTTCAATAAAGTCTTCTCGGCTTGCATCAACAACATCATCTGGTCTAAACGAGGTAATAACACGTTTTTCCATCGATGTACCAGCAATCGCTTTATGGTGCGCGAGTGTATCCAAAGCACCTTCAGTTGTTGCAATTAGTTCAATGTTGAATCTGTCCATCAGTGCTTGTGGCTTAAATGCTTTTGTTGCTAAGGCCGCCGTTATTTTTTCATAGTAGTCTTGTGCATTTACAGAGCAAAGTTTTTCTGTAAAGTTAAATACATCACTAAATACCGCATCTAACCAGTAACCACTTGGTGTGCCAGCAAATAGGTGATAATTGTCAGCAAAAATTTGCCACGCTTTTTTTGGATCCGCATTTCTCGAGCGTTCCATATCACCTTCAAGGCCATGCTCGGGGATCCCTAGCGTGGTAAGGTCAATACCTTGGCTGTACAGCATTCTAAATACATAGTGATCAGGTTTAATAAAGAGTTCAGTTGCGTTGCCAAAGTTCTTATTTTCGTTAAACCAACTTGGATCCGTATGCCCATGTGGGCTAATAATTGGTAAATCCTTTATTTTTTCATACAGTTGGCGTGCAATCTTAATAACGCTTGGATCACTTGAGAAAAGACGGTCCGGGTGTAATTTTAATTGTTCAATATTCTTCGTCATGGAAATTCCTGCATTCATTTCTTTTACCTATTTAGCCACCGGTGGCAAATTTTATAAACTTAAATTATTTAGCTTCGAGTACCTGTAAACATGCCTGTGTAATAAGTTGCCACTGTTTATTTATCACCCATTGAGGATTGGCTACCCATGTACCACCTACGGCAAAAACATTACTCAGAGCTAAATATTCTTGATAATTATCTTGATTTATTCCACCTGTTGGACAAAAGCGAACATCTTTAAATACGCTCGATACTGCTTTTAAAAAAGGCTGGCCTCCAGCAAGAGAAGCGGGGAATAATTTTTGTTCATTAAAACCAAACTCTGTTGCAAGTAATATGTCAGAAGTATTTGATACACCAGGTAAGCATGGAACTTCACAGCTAGAAAGCGCATCCAGTAATTTAGAAGAGACGGCAGGAGTAACAATATAATCAGCACCTGCGTTAAGTGCCTTGTCCAAAATATGTGTACTCGTCACCGTTCCTGCACCAACAATAAGGTTTGGTATTGCGTGTTTTATAGCTTTTAAGGCATTAATCGATTGCTCTGTTCTTAATACAACTTCAACAAGATGAATCCCTGATTCGTACATTGCGTTTGCTATATCAATACCTTGTTGTTCATCATTAGCTTGAATGATTGGTAAAATAGGTTGTGATGCCATTAATGCGGAAAACGGTTTATTGCTCATTCATTTACTACCTTTTACTGGGTTATTTTAGCTAATGACATTGGTTGTTTGTTTAGTGTGACATTATCAATTGTAAAATTAGTCACATGGTTAACGATTGATTCATCACCGACTTGGTCAAAGTGGCTGTTTGTTAGCGTAATATCTTTAATTGGATCACGGGCAAAGCCATTAAGATAAAGGGCTTTACTGAGTACATTTTTACAATGTAAGTTGTCTATTTTTATATCGCGGACAATGGGATCAAATTGCCCCGCATCGCCTTCTTCGTAGTAAAAGTTAATTACAATCGCATTTTTAACGGTACCAACTTCAATATTACGAATACGGATGTGTTCAATTAAACCACCTCGAACTGAGTTGGTTTTGATTCTAATAGCACGCTCTAAATGGGGGCTATCCATAGTACAATTTTGTACAAAAACATTATTCACACCGCCAGAAATTTCACTGCCTATTACGACGCCGCCATGACCTTCTTTCATATGGCAGTTTTCAATGACAATATTTTGTGAGGCTGTATTTACTCTGCGTCCATCAGCGTTTCTTCCTGATTTAATTGCAATGCAGTCATCTCCGGTATCAAATACACAATTTTTGATATGGACGTGATTACAGCTTTCAGGGTCGCAGCCATCAGAATTAGGTCCATGGCTTGAAAAAGTGACATCGCAAACCGTAACACTATTACAAAGTACAGGGTTTACTAGCCAAAATGGCGAGTTTTTAATTGTGATACCTTCAATAAGTACATTATTACAGCGATAAGGTTGTATAAAAGGAGGGCGTAAATAAGCGCCATCAGCATAAATGCGCTGCTCAACGGGGATATGTTGCTCAGCATCTCGCATTAACTTATCTCGAGCTGTTTTTTGCTCAATTATCTGGCCATTATTGTCAGTTAAAAGCTCCCAGTGAGCCTCTTTGTGCTTACCTTTCCATGGCCACCAGGTGGTATTATTTGCATTACCTTCAAGAATCCCTTTGCCTGTTATAGCAATATTTTCTTGCTCGAAAGCATAAATAAGCGGTGAATAACCCATCATTTCCAGGCCTTCCCAGCGGGTAAATACAGCTGGAAGATAGTCTTCAGGGCTTGTACTAAAACTGAGTATAGCGCCTTCCTCTAGATGTAAATTAACATTAGAAAGTAGGTGAATTGCGCCTGTTATAAATTGACCTTGAGGAATAATTACCTGTCCCCCTCCTTGGGCGTTACAGGATTTGATTGCATTATTAATTGCGACAGTATTGTTAGTTTTATTATCGCCGTTAGCGCCAAAATCGATAATATTAAATGTTTTATCTGGGAACGAGGGGACTTTAATGGATGATTTAATCGCATCTGCCATTTTCCAGTCATCACCTCTTACAGGGCTGCTTAACATATCGACAAGGGGGGCTGATTTACATCCAACTAACGCTCCTCCAAGTAATGTACTAGATGCAACTGCCTTTATAAAAAATCTACGTGTATTATCCATGTATGTATCCTACAGTGTGGCACCTTATTTATTATTAGTAGTGCTGTTGGTACGCTTAACTAACACGATTAAATATTATTGAGTTAGTTATTATAAATTAACTTTATCAGCCATTGCCACCGGTGGCAATTTGTTTTTGTGATAATTAAAATCACTATAGCTTTTTGATATAAAATAACCGGTAACAAAGTTACCGGCTATTTTAGGTAAGATCATTGTTAGAATGATCCGCGCAAGCCTACTAAAAATTGACGACCAGAGGATAAGCTCTCATAAGGACGCTGGGTATAAATATCATTCCATTGTTCTTGTTTTTCGTCCGTTAAATTAACTGCTTCAAACGACACACTCATCGATTCGCTCAACTCATAGCGAGCAGAAAAGTTAAGTTTAGCTTTTGCATCATAACCACGTACAAAAGTAGATTCATCCTTATATTCATTGAGGTACTGTTTGTTATACCCACTGCGGTAGTTATAAGAAAAACGTGCCGACCAGCTTTCTTCTTCATAATAAAGTGTAATGTTGTACGAATTTTTGGACGTTTCTTCTTCTACCAAATTTAGCTCAGTACCATAAAAAGGGTCTTCAACATCGCGAGAATAATCAATGTAGGTATAGTTTGATTGCAGACCTAAATTATTAAATGGTGCAGGTAAAAATGTAAAAGGTTGCTGATAGATAAATTCAGCCCCCCACATACCCTCGGCATCCGTATTAACGAGTTGAGATACTTGCCAAGTTATAGTACTTGGATCCATATCACCAATATCAATCCCGAGTCGATCCAACTCATCTTGCGTTAATACCTCATCACTACTGTCCTTAGTTAAGCCAGTAATATCTTTATAAAATAATGAAGTTGCAATAAGCGACTCTTCTGCAAAATACCATTCTAGGCCTACATCATATTGTTTCGATTTGTAGGGTTGTAAAGAGGGCCCCGCGCCACGTTTAATTGATGCTGTAGGATCGTTTTCATCAGGGACATTAACACTAATCGATGAGCGTAAATCAGACAATTTAGGGCGAGTTATCGCATGTGAATAACTAAAGCGACCAACTAGATCTTCAGTGATATCGTAAGCAATATTTAACGATGGCAACCATTCGTCACCTTTACTTACTGATTCGCGCCAACTGTAGCCGTTATCAAAATTTGCACCGTCGCCGCGACCTGCTGTGTAACCATCTTTATAGATGTGGTCTAAATTAACGATGCGACTGGTATTTTTATTATCAACATAACGTAAACCTATATTACCGCGCAGTTCATTATCAAAAATGTCGTGCCTAAAGTTAAGTTGAGCATACGCTGTTGTTACTTCTTCTTTAATATAATATGTGCGTTTATATTCTTCTTTAGCTTCGAAAAAATCACGACCTGAAAATGCAGCCATCATTGCATTGTAATCAGGCGTTAACCATGTGCCATCGTTTAGTGTTGATGTGGCAGGTACTGAAGCATCATTACCAAATTTGACACCTTGTTTATCTAACGTAGTTGAAAATAATAAGCCATTTATTTGTGAATTATCTAAATCCATAACGCGTGTTTCAGCACTTTTTCCACTGGTTTTATTTGTTTCAATATTAAGGTCTTTCCACGAAGATCGATAATCATGCTGCTCTGTTTCAAACGAACGTTGACCTACACCAAATTTAACTGTGTATTGGTCATTTATCTCGTAGCTAAAATCGATTTTAACTGTACTATTTTCACTCTCGATTGTTTGAGCGCGGTTACGTGTTAGAGCTGCGGCGTAGTTGTTACCATCTACCATTGAATTTTCTAAATCGGCACGTGTAAATATGGCGCCAGGGGCTTGGCCAGCAGCAAATGCAAATGAAGGCATGGTCGAATTTAACTCACCACTGCCTATTGCTACTCCACCTGGATTATTTATTAACTCCAAAGGGTCAATATTACTATCGTAACTATAAGCAACAGTCGAACCTGCGCTATCGAGTGCAAATGTTCTAGAGTAAGGAACGTCTAAATCAGATTTACCCATACCAACTAAAAAGTTCATTTGGAGGCGATCGTTAATATACCAATCACCAGAAAAACTTATTTGGTCAAAGTCAGACTCAGCCTTATCTTGACGAGCTTCAGAGCGAATAATTGCATTAGAATAGGCTCCCGCTACAATTGTATTGTTATCATCTATATGGATGTTTTCTGGAACAATGTCTTTTTGGTCACGTAACAATACAGAGTATTGATATTCATCCATTGTTGTATCAAGGGCTGCATGTAATATGTCTAAATTCATAGACAGGTTGTCGGTGGGAGCGTATTGAAAAGCAACCGTTGCACCTAAACGTTTTTGCTGCTTAGAAAAAATAGAATAGCGAGGGATACGCGGTAAATATAAGCCATCTAAATTATCATCAGTATAGTTACCATTTTCTTGTAATAGTGTTTTAGGCGAAGCCGTTAAATAGTTAGTGCCGCCTTGCGTTACAGGTAAACCATCATCTTGGTATTTTGGGTTATTGACGGTCCAGCGCACACTTGATGATCCTTCGCTTTGTACTGTTCCATCGCTGTAAGCAACCGATGCTAACACTCCAAATTTGTTATCCCAGTTATTGCTCAGCATAAATGAAATGCGAGGGGATACATCCTCAGAAATGTCGTTGTAGCGGGCGTTTACGTTGTAAGAACCTTTAAAACCATCATACTGAAATGGACGCGCCGTTTGTAAATTAACATTACCTGAAATACCGCCGTCTTCCATTTCGGCAGAAACTGTTTTATCGACATCAATTTGAGTAAAAAGCTCAGATGCAAATACATTATAATCAAATGCACGAGAAGTATTTGAACCACCAGCAGCATCTGTTGCAGCCCCAGCAGATGCTGATTCCATACCGTTAATAGTTGTTTTAACAAAGCGAGAACCTAAACCACGAATCGTGATTTGACGACCTTCGCCGGCATCTTCTTCAATTGAAATTCCGGGTACACGAGCAAGGGAGTCTGCTACATTTAAATCGGGGAATTTACCAATGTCTTCTGCAATAATGGTTTCGCGTGTGCCTACAGCTTCACGTTTTGCCATAAGAGCTGCGTTAATGCTACCGCGATAACCTTTAACTTGAATGATTTCTATGTCATCGCTGTCGTCACTGGCCTTTTGCTGTGATTGCTCAGCTGCAAAAGCATTGCTAGTAATTACGCCACCTAAAATAAGATAGGTCATGAGTGTGTTTAGTTTAAAGTTGTGTGTAATTGCTGCCATTGCGATCCCAGTTGTGTTTTATTGTTATAAATTACATGGCCGTGTCGGTGTTTTGCCATGTGTTTGCTATATTTAACATAAATTACTGAAAAATATATGTTTAAGTAATTTCATTTAAAATGCCAATGAATGAACGATACAAATTGCTACCGGTGGCACGCGATGAAAACTATACCTAAAAATAGCGACTGTCAAATAATAAAAACAATAAAATTAATACTTAGTTCACATAATTTAACATTTAATTATCTGAGATAGACTAGGGTTTGTTTATCTTTCGAGGTTAAATTTACAGCCGTTTAGACAAGGCGGATGCGGAAACTTTGCTCGGTTTTTACTTAGCCCACTAGGTAAAAAACCGAGCAAAGCGATTTAATCGCCCCCTAAATTGAACAAATATCAATCCAAAAAGTTCAACACTCTTTAAGCACAACTGAATAATATATTGACTATATATTATTTTATTTGCCACCGGTGGCAATTGTGTTATTTTTAATAAAAGCCTTTGAATTAAATCAGTCAATTAGCCAAGCGTTATAGCTTATTTCGTAAGCAGGAGATAATAATGATAAAAAAAATAGTAGGCTCAATACTAATATTGAGTAGTTTTTTTGCAATGAGTAAACAAGGTACAACACATATATATATGGCTGGGGATTCAACCATGTCTATTAAAGATGTTAAAGACTATCCTGAAACAGGGTGGGGTATGCCATTCAGCATTTTTTTTAATGAATCAGTTTCGGTGGTCAACTTAGCTAAAAATGGTCGCAGCACGCGTACATTCAAAACCGAAGGGCTATGGAAAAAAATAATAGATAATATTCAAGTTGGTGACTACGTGTTTATTCAGTTTGGCCACAATGATGAATCCAAGAAAAAAATAGATAGGTATACCTCACCGGATCAGTTTGCAGATAATCTTACTCATTTCATTAATGATATTAATGCTAAAAAAGCACATGCTATTTTACTCACTCCAATTACGCGTCGTTACTTTAACAAAATGGGTATTTTAAAAGAGACACACCCTATATACGCTGATAAAGTCCGTCAGGTTGCACAAGAAACAGGTGTTGATTTTATAGATATGGAAAAGGTAACCACGGCTTATTTTCAATCTTTGGGTGATAAAGGTTCTGCACTTCGTTTTATGCACATTGGTGCAAATTTACACCCTAACTACCCATTTGGGGTAACAGATGATACGCATTTAAATCAGCTTGGTGCACGCGAAGTCGCACAATTGGTATTAACTCAACTAAAAATATTGAACCACCCATTGGTAAAAAAGCTACGTACTCCCGATCCAAAGCATTTAAAACTAAAAGGTTGATATTATCAATTAATTTGCTATAGTTGACTTTGTCATCTATTTAGCGTGTAAGGCATGCCCAAAAATGAGTACACCCGTATCAGCAAACCCAGTAATGGTTGAGCCTAAAAAAACACCTGTAATTTATAAAATACTGGTTATGGTAAGTATTATTACCTTAATTGGCGGTACTCTAACTGGCATTATGACTTATGTGAATGTGGGTGTTACAGAGCATTTTTATGTAGATTGGTTTACCTCATTTATAAGTGCAGTATTGGTTATGGCGCCTATTGGTTTTTTAATGATGACCTTAATGCATAAGCTAGCTAATAAGTTATTGCCTACTAGTAGCGAGCTAAAACGTAATTTAGTGATTAGTGTTTTTATGGCGCTGATCATGGAGTCGGTGATGGCGTTTGTTACCGCTACTAATAATATTGGCTATGCAGATATGCGTGTATTTGTAACTGGATGGGCTGAAGGGTTATTAGCCGTATTACCAATAGGTTTAACTATAATGCTGATAATGTCGGTTACGGTAAAACCTAAAATAGAACGCTTTTTAAAAAGCTAAAAACAAAAAAAGAGCCATTGGCTCTTTTTTGTTATTTAGTGTTTACCTGCTCTTTAAATTGCGCCATTCAAAAAAGGTGCTGTTCGGCTTATTTTAGATTGACCTACATCTGTAGGTTTACCTTGCGCTACAATTAAGCCGCCTTCTTCGCCAGCACCGGGTCCTACATCAATTACCCAGTCACTATTGCGGGCTACTTGCATATCGTGTTCAACCATAATGACGGTATTGCCAGCATCAACTAATTTATTTAACTGTGCCATTAACATTGATACATCCGATGGGTGCAGGCCTGTCGTTGGCTCATCAAGAATATAAAGTGTGTTACCGCGCTGCGCACGTTGCAGCTCAGTTGCTAATTTAATACGCTGCGCTTCACCGCCAGAAAGCTCAGTGGCAGGTTGCCCTAAACGTAAATACCCAAGACCTACTTGCATAAGTGCATCGAGTGCTCGCAGTATTGCAGGTTCGTTTTCAAAAAAGGTATGAGCCGATTCAACCGTTAAATTGAGAATATCGCTGATGTTTTTATCACGATATGTAATCTCAAGTGTTTGCTCGTTATAGCGCTTGCCATGACACACTTGGCAAGGTGAGTAAACGCTTGGTAAAAACAGCAGTTCTATACTCACAAAGCCAACGCCTTCACAATTTTTACAGCGACCTTTAGCAACATTAAACGAAAAGCGACCTGCATCGTAACGGCGCTCTTTTGCTTTTTGGGTTGAAGCAAATAGTTTACGCACATGATCAAATAAACCCGTATAGGTAGCTAAGTTTGATCGAGGTGTACGGCCAATCGCTTTTTGATTTACGGTAATCAGGCGGCTTATATTATTTATACCTTCAATGATTTTTCCGCTGGTGTGTGTTTGCAGTTCTTGTTCGAGTAAGTCGGCTTCGTCGGTGGGGGCTTCCGATATTACTTTTTGCCCAAGTGCTTCGTAAACAAGCTCTACTAACGCTTGGCTTACTAGGCTTGATTTACCCGAGCCCGAAACACCAGTAACGGTTGTCATAACACCCAGTGGAAATTCTGCATTGAGTTTTTTAAGATTGTTACGCTCAATATTAGCCAATTTTAACCACGCTTTTGGCTGCCTTTGCTCCTTTTTTTGCGCGCTGTTTTGAGTAGACTCTTGACTGGCGTTTTTAGCAAAAAGGTGGCGACCGGTGTGCGAATTTTTTATTTTTCTTAACCCTTCAACAGGGCCGCTGTAAATAATGTCGCCACCATGGACACCTGCATCAGGGCCTACATCAACAATCCAATCGGCGTGTTTAACAACGCTAACATCGTGTTCAACAACAAATACAGAATTGCCAGCCGCTATTAACTCGTCGAGCGCTTTTAGCAATGCTTGAGTATCGGCAGGGTGTAAACCCGCTGATGGTTCATCTAACACGTAAACCACCCCAAATAATTTAGAGCGAATTTGTGTGGCAAGTCTCAACCGTTGTAGCTCTCCGGGTGAGAGCGTTGGCGTTGTACGCTCAAGCGACAAGTACCCTAAACCAAGCATGGTTAGTGCTTCAATACGGGTAAGAATATCGCTGGCAATGCGCTGCGTAACAATGGCTTGCTCTGGATTTTTTGTATTTTTATTTATTTTGGTATTGGCGGCATTACTTAGTTTTTTAGCAAGCTCGTTTAATGTAAGTTGAGATAGCTCGCCAATATCAAGCCCTGCAAATTTAACACTTAACGATGCTTGTTTTAATTTTTTACCTTGGCAAGTAGGGCACTGCGATATTTGCATAAACTGCGATACGCGCTTTTTTGTACGCGGGCTTTGGGTAGTAGCAAAAGACTGTAAAACAAAGCGTTTAGCGCTTGAAAACGTTCCCATGTAGCTTGGATCTTCGTTATTTTTTATCGCATTTTGTGTTTGCTCATAGGTGTAATCTGGGTATACCGGCACAGTAGGTGTTTCGTCGGTAAATAAAATCCAATCGCGCGCTTTTTTAGAAAGCTTATTCCAAGGCGTGTCTATGTCATAACCAAGCGAGGTAAGTATACGGCTTAGGTTTTTACCTTGCCATGCTGGTGGCCACGCTTCAATGGCGCGCTGGCGAATAGTTTTTGTATCATCTGGCACAAGTAGCTTTTCGGTTACTTCAAACACTCGGCCTATTCCTGAGCATTCTGGGCACGCACCTTGTGGCGTATTTGGCGAAAACGCATCGGCGTAAAGTATGCTTTGCCCTTTGGTATAATCGCCAGCACGAGAGTAAAGCATGCGTAGCGCGTTAGAAATAGTTGTTATGCTGCCAACTGATGAGCGAACCGACGGTGCCCCGCGTTGCTGCTGCAAAGCAACAGCAGGCGGTAGTCCTTCAATAGAATCAACATCGGGCTCATCAACTTGATCTATTAACCTACGGGCGTAAGGCGATACTGAATCAAGATAACGGTGCTGCGACTCAGCAAACAGCGTTCCAAACGCAAGCGACGATTTTCCAGAGCCCGATATTCCTGTAAAAACAACCAATGCGTTACGAGGTAAATCAACGTCTACATTTTTCAAGTTGTGAACGCGTGCCCCTCTTACTTGAATGCTATTACTGGGATCAGATAAATCCATAGTTGAGTTTTTATGTGTGCTTGCCATACGTTTATACTCCTGTTTAATCGCGTTTTTTACTTTAAGTTAGCTTTGAATTATTTACTCTTATTACTCGTTATTACCCTAAAGTAGCGCAAGCACACTGAATGAGCGCTTAGTCTGTAGTGGCGCAACCAAAGCGCTGGATAAAATTACGATGATTGTTTGTTTACATAATAGGTATGGAATGCGAATATAATTTAAACAGTTATTGTTATGTAATTTACTAGGTATTTTACGAGGTAATAAAAAGGAACTAACAGTGAATAAAGCCTTAGTGATTATTTTATTGGTGCTTTCGTGGGCAACCCAAGCCGACTCTATCAAAGCGCTAAATGTTGACCGTGCAGTACCAAATAGCATGCACTTATCGTTTGCAAACGATAGCAACATAACCCCTAAAAAAGGGGATTTTAAAATCGTTAATTATGTATTAATGAGCAATGAAGAGGGCGAACGCTGGGCTGTTATAACGCTAACTAACTTATCGTCGGGCAATCGAGAATTAGGCGAGGAGCACTTACTTGCACTTTTTGCTGACGGCAGCCGATTCATGCCAATGGAATTTAAACTCGGTTTTAAAGGCAACGAAACACAATCGGTAACTGTATCGTTTGCCGATTATAAATTCCCTATTTTAAGTGTGTATTCGAGTAACGATTTGTAATTAATAACGATGCGATAATATTAAATTAGGGATATTTCTAAAATTAAGGATTTTTATGAAGTTTGAAGATGCGCAACAAAATATGAACCTCGCTTACTTCGGTGGTGGAACCGGTGTATTAGTGTCTGGCTTGGTTTGGTGTATAGCTGGCTTTGTCGCATTACTGCATTCAAATCAATCGAGTATGCTTACTTTGTTTTTTGGTGGTATGTTTATACATCCTTTAGCCATGCTACTTTCAAAAGCTCTTAAACGCTCTGGCAATCATGACCCTAAAAACCCATTAGGTAAATTGGCCTTAGAAAGCACTATTATTTTATTTGTTGGTTTGTTTTTAGCGTTTTACGTAGCAAAACTTCAAGCTGAATGGTTTTATTCAATAATGCTGATGATAATTGGTGTTCGCTATTTAGTTTTCAACACATTATATGGCATGAAAGTGTACTGGATTTTAGGTGCTTCGCTTATGTTTTCTGGCATGTTGTGTATTGTATTAAATGCCAATTTTGTAATCGGCGCCTTTATTGGCGGGATAACCGAAATAGTATTTGCGCTAGTAATATTTGCCCAATCGAAAGGTATGGTGTTAAAAACAGAATAACAAGCTCTTATAATCGCAAAATAGTATGCTGTTGGTGTTACTCTTCAGCTTGGTATACAGCAAAGGCTTTTAAAGTATTGAGTATCTGCAAATTGCATGTAGCTATTAGTTGGCTTAGAGCGAAAAGCGGTCATTGAAAAGTTAAATTAGCATTATTAAACGCCGTATTGGGGTGTTATGAGCCCCCAGGATTGTGTTCGATATATTGCAATATGATCTTCATCATATTGCTTGACAACAATAAGAACACAGCCTAAGATTGTACATAACAACGCCCGCTACTCCTTAATTGGAAGTCAGTGGGTTTTTTTTGTCTATAAAAAAGGAAATTTTGTGGCCTACCGTGTTTATGATAAAGAATACCAGTCCCCAGAAGATCTAGTTTTATATATGAAAACGAAAGGTTTAACTGTTGGTGACGAGCAAAGTGCCCAAAAATTCTTAGAAAATGTAAATTATTACCGTTTTAAGATCTACCTCTGGCCATTCTTAGATGCAACCTTGTCTTCATATGTCCCTCATTCAACTTTCGAGCAAGGAGTTGAGTTATATCGATTTGATGAAGAGCTGCGCAATTTTATCTTCACTATAATTTGTAAAATTGAGATTAAATTACGTTCAAAGCTAGATCAAGTTGTAGCTTCTTATTCAAATAACCCATTTTGGTATCTTGAAAACGAGCTTTTCATTAAAAATAAAATTTACTCTATGGATGGTGTCAGAGCAAGCTTAGCATCCTACTTTCAGCAATCTCAAGATGACTTCTCTAAACACTTTAAAGACAATTATTACAATGAGGTAAATGCTAACTTTAAGCAGTTACCACCGTTTTGGGTTCTAACAGAGCTAGCTACCTTTGGGCAAGTTAGAACTGTTTATTCATCTTTAGAAAAGTCTATTTTTCAAGGGGCTCAGAATACAAATGAACTAAATACACTTGCTCATGACTTTGGAGCTAAAAATTACAAAGAGCTTAATAATTGGATTACAGCCATTAGAGATGTGAGAAACCGCTGTGCCCATCATTCAAGGGTATGGAATGCTAACCATCGGCAGGCTGGCGGAGTTTTAAATAAGTTAGATCCTAAATACTTACCTACAAATAATAATAAGATTTATTTATTCTGTGTATTGTTAAAACTAATTGATGACCGTTTGGGTATGGGGTTTGACATAAATATAACATTACAAAGTCTTTTCAATAAGTATCCTGCAGCTCAATTAAAATGTCATTCAGCTGGCTTCCCTCATGATTGGCACAAAGATGATATCTGGGCTAAATAATATATCAAATCGTTAAGGGGTAAAAATAGAAAAGACACCCACTCAAAATTTTGCACTTTTACGCTCAAAGTACTAGGCTTTATTTAGTGTAAAAAACAAGCAGGCTGTCTTATGGCAATTGCAAGAAAACGACAAGTAAGTTTGGTTGATACAAAATACTACCACTGTATTTCACGCTGTGTTCGTCGTGCATTTTTATGTGGAGAAGACCGTTTTACTGGTCAATCTTACGAGCATCGACGAGGCTGGGTTGAAGATAAGCTGCTTGAATTAGCGAAGGTATTTTGTATTGATGTATGTGCTTACGCTGTTATGAGTAATCACACCCACTTAGTACTGTATGTTGATGATAAAAAAGCGAATCGATTAAACGATAAAGCGATTATCATTCGCTGGCATAAGCTCTGTAAAGGCACTGTACTTACGCAAAAATATGTACAAGGTGAAAAGCTAAGTAAAGCCGAACTTATCTTTTTCAATCAAACAGTAAACGACTACCGCGAGCGCCTATCAAGTATTAGCTGGTTTATGCGGTTGTTAAATGAAAACATTGCTCGCAGAGCAAATAAAGAAGATAACTGCACAGGTAGATTCTGGGAAGGCAGATTCACATCACAAGCATTATTAGATGAAGCAGCACTTGCCGCTTGTATGGCGTATGTCGATTTAAACCCAATTAGAGCTAAAATGGCTAAAACGCCTGAGGAATCAGACCACACCAGCGTTATACAACGACTAACATACGCAAAAGAAGGCAAACAACCAAAACAACTACTGCGTTTTGCAGGAATACCACGTCAGATAATGCCAAAAGGACTCCCGTTTGAGCTTAAATCGTACCTTGAACTTGTTGAATTAACAGGGCGTTGTATACGAGAGGATAAACGCGGTTATATTGAAAGTTCGCACCTACCCTTACTCGAAAGAGTGAATATATCCCCCGAAAACTGGTTAAAACTCACCACACAATTTACGCGTGTATTTCATGGTGCAGTAGGCAGGCCAAGTTCACAAGCAAGTTACTGTGAAAATTTAAACAGAAAGCGACGGGCGAATATCAGTAACTGCGAAAAGCTACTTGCATAAAGCTTAAGCTACCCAGTAAAACTATTCAGTAATAAATCACAACTGCACCATGCAGCCATTTTTATGCGTGTGATTTAGGTTTAATAGAGTTAATGACTTATTTAATAGGTGAAATGAAAGTAATCCAGTAGGAAAGGTAAATTTTTAACCTAAAAGATAAATTTTATGACACAGTTTGGCTTGTATAATTAAAGTGGCTGTCTAGTTTCGCCAGGTGGCGATTATGCAGATAACAACCGCGATAAAGTCATGACTCTGAGTTGTGATGAATTTTTACGGCGCTACTTACAACATGTATTGCCCAAAGGGTTTATGCGCATTCGCCACTATGGATTTTTAGCTAATGCGTGTCGCAAGCGAAAGTTCGGGTTAATAAAGGCTCAAGTATCAGCAACCCCATGCAAAGCGGTGAAGCCGAAGGTAGAGCAAGAACGATTAATACCCCATTGGCCTTGCCAGTCATGCAAGACGGGTACCTTACGATTTATTGGTGTGATGAATTTAGATGAGGCGACAAATAAAATAGCGCGAACGAGTTAGCAGCCTTGCTTGCTGCATCAAATTAATAAGTTAACCTGCTTAATTGCTCAGGCTAATAGCGGCTGTGCGAGCGAAAAATATCCTTGCTTAACGGTTAAACATTCGGTTTAATGAATAGATAATAAACGCTGAGCAATGCAGGGAAAGCTTAAATTATAATAGGTAAGCTTATTAAATTAGCTGATTTAGCTAGAGCCTCTAAAAAGCAAATTCCCATAGCATAAACAACACCAACTCTGACACACCGAGCAGGTAGCGCCTCAGTCCAACAAGCGATTATGCAACACAAACTGCGTGTCGCATAAATACTAAAGTGTTAGCCTACCAATTGGAGTTTAGAGAACAATGTTAGAAGTACTAACCCTATTGGGTAAGACGATTGCTATTATTTCAGCGTGCTGGGCTATTGTCTCAGGTGTTAGCGCATGGAAACGAGAATTTATTGGAAAGCGAAGAATTGAGCTTGCTGAAGAAACCTTGGCTACATTCTTTGAAATTAAAGATGCAATTGCATTTATTCGTAATCCATTTGCCTCTATTGGGGAGGGAGAAACTCGGGTAGTAGGAGAGCGAGAACGGCCAGAAGAAACGGAACTGCTTAACCGAGGGCACATTGTTTTTGAGCGCTATGAAAAGAAGCGTGAGGTGTTCATAAAGTTTGAAACGCTGAAATATAAATTTATGGCAACTTATGGTGCAGAAAGTGAAGATATTTTCAAAGACACCAATAAAACTGTAAACAGCATCTTTAACTCAGCTCGCCAGTTAGCAACTAGGTATTGGCAGCGTCAGGGTAAGGTCAAAATGTCAGATGAAGAGTTCAATAAACATTTAGAAAAAATGAACCGACATGAGGATGTCTTCTGGGACACTTGGGAAGAAGAAGATGTAATCAGGAAGCAGTTACAAACTATTCAGGATAAACTCGACTGTGTTGTTGAATCAACATTTGAAGAGCCTATCTCGACTTACAAGCTATTAACTAAAAAGCTTTGGTGAAGTTAGGCTAATCGGGTAGCCGGAGGTCTCTAACCTCCAGCCCCCACACCACCCATCATGCGGGTCCGCAATGGGCGGTTCATCTCCCGTAATGAATATTGATCCAAATATCTCTCAATGACACTAAACCTTGTGACGCTAAGTAGTCATTGCCTAGCGCAATGTTAATTCCTTTTGTTTTTGAGCTTCTACAAGGGCCTTTACTGGTGATACCACAGGCTATGGCGAGTCGTTCGCTAACACCCAATTTCATTAAACTGCGTACTTTGGTGCGAGGTTTACGCCATTGCCGCCAGTAGCACATTCTTATCCTACGGCGGATCCAGTGATCTAAATCCACCGTTAGCTGATAAGCGTTGGCTATTAGGTAGTAGTGTCCCCAGCCACGTAAATACTGCGTGAGTTTATGAATTTGTAGGGTCATTGAGATCCCCCAGTTGCGATTAGTGAGTTCTTTTACATTTGCTTTAAATTTCTTTAGCGCCTGTTCATGGATCTGCACTTGACCGTAACGGAAGGTAAACCCGAGAAATTTCGAGCCTGATACGGGACCGACCCGACTTTTCGATTCATTCACTTTGAGCTTTAATCGCTGAGTGATAAACGCAGTAATGTCCCGTTGCATTATTAGCCCTTCGCTTTTCGTTTTTACTAAAATGATTATGTCATCAGCGTAACGTGCAAACTTAAGGCGTTTGTAGGTTAACTTCTTATCTAATTCATCGAGTAAAATGTTGGAAAGCAAAGGGGATAATGGCCCACCTTGAGGGACACCTTTGGTTGACTCAAACCACAGACCGGTTTCACGCTCTGCTATTCCCGCTCGTAAGTATTTACCGAGTAGGCGCATGAGTGCTTTGTCTTTGATTTTACGGCCAACACGATTCATCAGCATGTCATGGTCTACTTCATCAAAGAACTTAGACAAGTCGATATCAACCGCTGTTTTATAGCCTTGTTTAACACAAGATTGAACATGGTTCACTGCTTGACTGGCTCTTTTATGAGCTCGATAACCATAACTATGCGGTGAAAATTGAGGCTCAAAATAAGGGCTGTTCACTTGAGCAATGGCTTGTTGGATCACTCTGTCGATAACAGAGGGGATCCCAAGCATTCGCTCACCGCCATCGGGTTTGGGTATCATCACACGTTTTACTGGCAATGGTTGATAAGTGCCGTTAAGTAATTGGTGTTTAACAAAATTAGGATGACACCCATATTAATTTATACCTAAACCGTAATTGTTGTACATAACCAATAGAACGATGATAACTGTTAGTAAATAATGGTGGTAAGCCTTTATCACCTCGAATGGTAATCCTCTTCTCTAATTATTCAAATATCGGTAACCCCTTTCAAAACACTAATTAAAACAACACCAAACTCCCACTTTATATTCTGCATAAAACACTGTAATCGATTGAACCAAAATAGGAACTCAGCTATGGTTAAACCATCATTAAAAATAAATTAAAAACGAGTTAATCTAAAGGCTCGTTAGTTGCCTCGGAGGGATTTGTGATTATTCGTGCGTTTGATAAGGCTGATTATCCTTCAGTGCAAAGCATATATAAGCAAGGTATTGATACCGGAAACGCCACCTTCCAGCAGGTAACTAAAAGTTGGGATGAGTGGAATAATTCAATGCTTAGTCACTCTCGGATTGTGGCAGTGGACAATAATAATATTCTAGGCTGGGCTGCACTTTCAGCCATATCAACTCGAGAAGTATATTTTGGCGTAGCAGAAGTTAGTGTGTATGTTGCATTGGATGCTCAAGGAAAAGGAATTGGGCAAAAATTACTTTCAAATCTAATTTCAGATTCTGAGAGAAATAACATATGGATGCTTCAAGCTGCTATTTTTCCTGAAAATAAAGGTAGCCTCAAACTTCATAAAAATAATAACTTCCGCCAACTAGGTATTCGTGAAAAACTTGGTCAAATGAATAATGTTTGGCGTGACGTTGTACTAATTGAAAGGCGAAGTAAAGTTGTAGGTGTGTAACTTCGAACATTATGATTTATCTCTGCTAGTAATTGGAATAAAGCGACCAGCGTCGCTGCTTTCACTAACCATAATAAAACACGCTTACTAAGCGCTAATACCTTGTTTTAAAAAGTACTCCACTGCTTTATCAGTATGGGGCTTAAACGCCTTCCAACGCCCAATTGCTTTGCTATTTAATGGTTTGCGTACTTGTACTTTACTGGCGGTAGAGACCGGTGCGGTGTTTAAGTGAAAATCTATACATTGCTCCTGCCACTCTAAGTTACAAAAGCTGACTAACTCTTTAATTTGCTGCTCGGGCTGTGAGACTAATTCTTCGTATTTTACTAATTTTATATTGCTGTGTTGCATGCTGAAGTGCTGCATTAGTTTGTAAAAACGACTGTAAAATTTTGCTGTGACGAGTAAGTCGAGCGAGTACGCGTAGTAGGGGTTATTAATGGTAAATAATTGGCGGTAGTTACCAATACAGGTGTCCATTGGATCGCGCAGCATGCAAATTATTTTGGCGTTTGGCAGTGCTTTGGTTATTAAGTCGATATAAAAAAAGTTAAACGGGAGTTTATCTATAAAGTGTTTATGGCTGCCTGTTATTACGCGTGTTGCATTTAAATAGGTTGACCCAAGCTGATTAAAATCAAGCTCGTAGGCTTTACTGAGTGTTTGAGTGTCGAGTACATGAGGTGTTTGTGTTTGGCTTAGCTTTTTAACACTTAGGCCAAAGTCTTGTAATTCACCGGCTGATTGCACGTCGCTGTGGCTCGATAAAATACGCTCAACTAATGTGGTGCCAGAGCGGGGCATGCCCAATACAAAAATAGGTTCGGCCGTTGGGTTACCTTGTGTCAGCGCTTGTGTGTGCTGTTCACTTAAGAGTTTAATATGTTCAAATAACTCAGTTGAGCTTTTATGATCAAACGGCTGCACAGCACGTTTTGCTACTTTACCTTGCTCTAACGCGTTAAAAGCCTCTGAATATTCACCAATATCTTGATACTCTTTTGCTAAAGCATGGCCTATATGCAGTTTTGCATCCGGGTGTGTTACTTGCTCAAATACATTTTTTAAGCGCTCAATATGATTGTTTTGCTTACTTACTTTAGTTAAATCACTTAATGCAAAATGACTTTGATGGTGCAGTGGGTTAAGCGCTATGGCATTTTCAAAAGCGTGTTGGGCTTTATCGAATAATCCTAAAAACTTAGCGCTTACGCCGTAGTTATAATAAAACGGGGGTTGAGCTTTGTTAGCCGCTGTAGCCAGTTTAATAGCGTGCTCAAAGTAGTTAAGTGCTTGCTCGTGAATGCCTGCTTGAGTAAGTGCAACGCCAAGTGTGTCGGCATCAAGGGCTTTAGTTATTTGCTTTAATGAAACCGATAGTGCGGTGTTTTTTGCTTTTTGTAATTCGCCAGTAAGTGCGTAACATTTAGCAAGTTGCGCGGTGTATTCAATACTTTGGCCAAGGGTAAGGGCTTTTTCGATGAGCTTTATTGCTTTGTGTATTTGCCCAACAGTTAAATTAACCATTGCCAGCAAAAAATACCCATCAGCAAAGTCTGGTTTGAGTGTAACTAACTCCACTAGGGCTTTGTGTGCTTGCTCTATTTTACCTTGGTTTAGGGAGTGTATTGCGCTTTGATGAAGTTGCTTTAAATTTGGTTGCATGGTTTTTGGTAATTATTTTGTGAAAGAAAATAAAAAGGCTCAAATAAATTTGAGCCTTAAAACATTGTTTAAAAATTACTATAAATTATATTTCAAATTTGTAGTTAAATTTAACACCTACCGTAAGCGGGCGATTAATGTAATGGCCGTAGTTACGTTGTATGTCGGCACCATTAGCGGATGTTATATCGGCATCTGAACGACGAACGGATGTAACCGCGTATTTGTTGAATAGGTTATCAACATATAGGGTAGTTGACCATGCATCAGCTGTTAATTTAGCCGATATATTACTTAAGCTGTAACCTGGTAGTGTTTCTCCGTTATCACGAAGACCTACTCTTGAAAGCACGTCGCTTTGCGCAGTTAAACCGTAGTTAATATCAAGCGTTTTGTCGTTAAACACGTCTGTTTGATAGTTTACACCCATCGAAAATTGATTTTCAGGTGAGCCTGGTAAACGGTCGCCGTCTTCTGCGCCATCGGTACCATCGGCATTAAATAAAAATGGTGCGTCTGATGTTAGTTCTGCTTTTGTGTAGGCATAAGTTGCGTAAACTGAAAACGAGTCAGATAAAATGGCACGGGTTGAAATTTCAATCCCTTTTGCATTTGCGCTACCTGCGTTAGATAAGTACGGTAGTTGGCCTACATCAGTAGCGCCTGCAATTTGTGCATCATCCCAATCTACGTTAAATAGCGCGGCGTTAAAGTGAAGTTGGCTTCTAAACCAGGTGCTTTTAAAGCCTAACTCGTAGTTTGTTGTTGTATCGGCATCGTAAAGCATTTCTTCTGGACTACCACAACCTGCTTGGTTAGCTGGTAATGGATCAGGACACGGTGCTAAACCATTTGAACCGCCGATTCTAAATCCTTCACTTACCGTTACATAGCCCATGACTGAATTTGTGAATTGGTATTTAGCATTAAACTTAAAGAGGCTGCCGTTATCGTCAGCTTTATTTTTTTCAAAGTTTAATGAAATAGCATCAGGTGCTGCGTCATCAAATAAGGTATTAAATAATGGAAAATCTACAGCTGACTCAGATTCAACGTCGTATTGGTATAAACGCATACCTAAAGTTACGTCTAATTTTTCTGTTACTTGGTAGCCTATTTCGCCAAATAAAGCTGATTCTGTTATTTCGGTACGATCTACCGAGAAGTACTCAAGTTGATCTGGGCGAGACTGCGAAGCGCCAAAGTTTTCTACTGCAAAGTCACCAAAGCCAGGCGTAAATTCTTTACTAGAAGCATCCGTTTCTGTTTTGTTGTAAAAGCCACCCACAATCCAGTTAAAGTCGCTATCGCCTTGCGATACTAAACGCAGCTCTTGGGTGAAGGTGTCTTCTTCTTCAATCTCGCGGGTAAAGGCTGAAAACGATGGAAATTCTTCATAGCCGTAATCTAGGCGAATAAGTAAATCGGTTTGATCGCGTTGACCGTCGGCATCAAAGCTCGAAATACCCGTTGCCGATACTAGCTCAGCAAAACCTAAATCGGCTTTTAGTTCAAGGCTTAGTAATTGATCTTTTTTCTCGCGCGGCTCTTCAAAGCGATAAGCCGATTCGTATTTACCTATTACGTCGCTTAAACCGTTGTTTGCATTAAGGCTGTTGTAATGAACAATCGAGCGGCCTTCGCTGTCTTGGTTTTGGTAAAAGTAGTTAAGCGTACCTTCAAACGATTCATTTGGTTTAAAGCGAACAGAAATACGACCAGTAGTGGTGGTTTCGCCGTTGGCGTCTTTTACATTTTTAAGGTTGTTATTAACTGCTGAGCTATCGCTCCAATCTGGATCTGGCAACGATACGCCAGATTCACGCACTACATAGCCGTAATCGATAAAACCAGGGTCTTCATATACGTTTAAGCTGGCGCGAACTGCTAATTTATCTTCGATAATAGGAAGGTTAAATATAAAACCGCCTTCGCCACCTAAAGAGTCACTTTCTTTTGTTTGAAATAGGTCGCCGTATACTTCAAACGATGTAAAATCAAGCTCAGGTTGTTTAAGCATATAACGGATTGCACCGCCCAATGTGCCTGCACCATAAAGCGTGCCTTGTGGCCCAATTAATACTTCAACACGCTCAATATCTACCAGGCGCATATCTACCGAAACCGGAATTTCGTTAATGTAAGTAGATACTGTGCCGCCATCTGATGATGGACCAGACGAGTTTGTATTTAAACCACGAACAATAATAGGCGAGCCTGAGCGGCCACCTTGATCGGTAATTGTTAAACCAGGTACCCAGCGCGCTACATCCGCAAGCTCACTGATATTTTGATCTTTCATTATATCAGCATCAAGGGCTGTAATATTTAGCGGTGCATTTTGCACCGAGCCGCTGCGCCTTGTTGCTGTAACTTCGATTACTTCGAGTGATTTGTTTTTAGCTGCAACTTCTTCTTGAGCAAGTGCGGCATTAGGCAATAAAAATACGCTAGAAATAGCGCTCGAAATAGCCAAGGTTAACAAGCTTGGTTTAAACATAAAAAGTGATCCCCAGTTCAAATGTTTTACATTAGTAAATTAAGTTAAGCAGTTTATCAGGGAGTGAAGTAGCTTGGAATATTTAAATTGAATTTTAATTCACTTTTATAGAATAAATATGGTTTATGTGTGGGGTTTTTATTTAGCTAATAGGCAATATAAGCAATAGCTTAGTGCTATTAGGTACAGTTAGGTTAAAAATTAAACCCTTGTTTAAAGGTAAATAGTCATTCATATTTTTAAGATGGTGTTATGACGTGCTCGTTAAACAAATTATTACATTAAAATTAATATTTCATAATGTCATTACTTATACTTTTATTAGCACTATTAAAGTGTATTTTGATCCCCATTAAGAATGTTAAGTCGCCATTACTAGTGACAGTTTAAGTTATTGAGTGAGCGTGTTTGATTGCCGCTTCGTATTCTCTTTTTTATTTTGTCCGCACTTTTTTGTGCGTGTTTTTAAGGATTAACAATGAGCCAACTATTTTCGCCTTTATCACTTGGGCAAGTAACACTAGATAACCGTATTATTATTGCCCCTATGTGCCAGTATTCAGCCAATAATGGCGCTGCTAGCGATTGGCATACTATTCATTTAGGCCAATTGAGTTTAAGTGGTGCAGGATTACTTATTTTAGAGGCAACAGCAGTAAACCCAGAGGGGCGTATTAGCTACGGCGATTTAGGGCTTTGGAATAATGAAACCCAGCAAGCACTAGGCAAAAGCCTAAAAGCAGTAAGGCAATACAGCCCTATGCCTATTGGTATTCAGTTAGCGCATGCTGGGCGTAAAGCTTCAACTAAAAAACCATGGGACGGTGGCGATGCCATTGCACCTGATGATGTCAATGGCTGGCAAACCGTCGCACCTTCGGCAATTGGGTACGACGATAAAAGCCCAGTACCAAAAGCAATGAGCCAATCTGACATAGATTCACTAATTAAAGACTTTGTCAGTGCAGCTAAACGCGCTGATGAACTCGGCCTTGATTTAATCGAGCTGCATGGTGCGCACGGTTACCTGTTACACCAGTTTTTGTCGCCACTTTCAAACAAGCGCGACGACAACTACGGTGGTAGCCTAGAAAACAGAATGCGCTTATTGCTTGATGTTTTTAAAGCGGTAAGAGCGGTATTCCCCAGTAATAAAGCAGTGGGTGTGCGTATTTCGGCAACTGATTGGGTTGAAGGTGGCTGGGATTTAGAGCAATCGATAGTGCTTAGTAAAGCGCTTGATGAACTCGGTTGTGACTTTATTCATGTAAGTACGGCGGGCCTAAGCCCAGAGCAACAAATACCAGTTAAACCTAATTTCCAGGTACCGTTTGCAACAGCCATAAAAGAAGCGGTTAAAATGCCTGTTATAGCGGTGGGTTTAATTACACAGGCGCAACAAGCAGAAGATATTATTAGTGAGCATCAAGCCGATGGTGTAGCGCTGGCGCGTGGCATTTTATATAACCCGCATTGGCCGTGGCATGCAGCTGCAGAGCTTGGCGCTACAGTAACTGCACCTAAACAGTATTTACGTTCAAGCCCACATGGGCAGCCATCACCAATAAAATAAAGTTTAGTTTTTTTGTAAAAACCCAACCCGCGCTTGCTGGTTGGATTTTATTATTTTTATAAAGTAGAGACACACATGACCCAAACAGGCGTTTCAGCGCAACCATTTAGCAATACACTCGTTACTATTATTGCTTTGTGTTGCGGTCTTATTGTTGCCAATATTTACTACGCTCAACCTATTATTGAGTTACTTGCCCCAGAAGTTGGATTAAGTTCACGCAGTGCTAGCCTTATCGTATCGCTTACACAAATAGGCTATGCTTTGGGGTTATTTTTTTTAGTGCCATTAGCTGACTTAATTGAAAATAAAAAGCTCATGCTGGTCACTCTTACTGTGTCGTTTTTGAGTTTAGTGGGTACGGCACTTGCTGATTCACCCAATGTAATGCTTATTTTGTGTTTGATGATAGGTATAAGTTCGGTTTCTGTTCAGGTGCTTATTCCGCTTGCTGCGCATTTATCGTCTGACGAAAAACGCGGACAAGTTCTTGGCAATATTATGGCGGGTTTGTTGTTAGGTATTTTGCTAGCAAGACCGGTATCGAGCCTAATAGCCGATCACTTTGGTTGGCGCGCTGTATTTTACTTTGCAGCAGGGTGCATGGTGTTTATTGCAGGCGTAATTTATTTTGCTATTCCAAGTAGGCAACCTACCCATAAAACCACGTATTTTAAGTTATTAAAATCGCTTAAGCAGTTAATGATAAGCCAGCCAGTGCTACGCCAACGTTCACTTTTTCAAGCGTTAATGTTTGCATCGTTCAGTTTATTTTGGACAAGCGTACCGGTTGTGCTTGCCCGTGAGTATGGTTTATCCCAATCAGAAATAGCATTGTTTGCACTAGTGGGCGCCGCAGGTGCAGTAGCTGCCCCCATTGTTGGGCGTTTGGCTGATAAAGGTTATACGCATCAGGTATCGTTACTGGCCAAACTTATTGCAGCACTGTGCTTTTTACCAAGCTTATTTGAGTTACCTTACGGCATTATAGTATTGGCGTTAACCGGTGTATTTATTGATTTTGCTGTGCAGGCCAATATGGTATTGGGGCAACGTGCAGTGTACGCACTAGAGCCACAAAGCCGTGCGCGCTTAAACGCTATTTACATGACGAGTATATTTGTAGGTGGCGCAGTAGGCTCGCTTATTGCCAGCCCATTATATGAAGCGGGCGGTTGGACTGGTATTGCACTGGTGGCTACCGGCATGCCGCTTATTTCGTTGATTGGTTATTTGGTTACAACTAAAAAGCAAAGTAAGGCTGTGAGTTAAAAATCACTGTAAAGAGCACAATAAAGTCACCATGTTGCGTGGTGACTTTATTTAGGTTATTTGGTAGTTAATTAAGTAGTTTGTTTTTTTGCGTTTGAAAAAGAGCTACCAACAGATGCAATAATTACAAGTAAAATAGCGAGCCACTGCCATAAAGTAAGCAATTCACCCAGTATAATAAACCCTGCGAGCGAGGCAATTGCAGGCTCTAAACTCATCATTACGCTAAACCCTTGTGAAGGCATGTTACGCAGTGCAACCATTTCAAGTGTGTAAGGCAGTGCGCTTGATAAAATAGCAATACCAATACCCAGTGGGATAATTTCCCACGTAAACGCGGCGCTTTGCATAATGCCGCCGTAAGGCACTAGCACTATAGCGGCAACGGTCATTCCCAATGCGACAGTGGCTCCACCAGAGCTTTGTGTGCCTGTTTTTTTACCAAATAATATATAACCTGCCCAACACGCACCAGCACCAAGCGCAAGGGCTACACCTAATGGATCAAGGCTGTCTTGGCCGCTCATATTTGGAAGCAAAAGCAAAATACCGATAATAGCACAGGCAACCCAAAACAAGTCACGTTTACGGCGAGAGGAAAACAAGGCAACAGCAAGCGGACCTGTAAATTCAAGCGCTACACCAATGCCTAGTGGAATGCGTTCAATGGCGTAATAAAACAAAATGTTCATGCCGCCTAAACTTAAACCATACACAATTATAGGAATACGATTACCCGACGTGGGTAAGTGTTTCCAAGGTTTAAACACTAAGCAAAGTATAAATGCAGAAAAACCAAGCCTAAGGGCGGTTGTACCTTCAGGGCCAACAATCGGAAAAAGCTGTTTTGCAAACGACGCGCCCGTTTGAATGGTCATCATGGCAAGCAGCACACACACGATAGCCAGTAAATAACTTTTTGAAGATGCTTGCATAATACTCCTTAATTATACCAATCTGCATAAATCTTTCATTTAGAACAACTAGATACAAAAATTTTTGCCTAGTTCTAGCGTGATTTTCTTATCGTCAAATAGATCCTATACAAGCAGATTGGTATTACAACCAGTTGAATGGCAGGCATAGTATCTTTTTTTATATTTATACGTAAGGTTTTATGTTCAAAAGTAAGGAGGGTTATTCTAAATTTAAGTGGTATTTTTATTACTAAAGAGCAGAAAAAGCTAGCAATCAGGACGAGTGCTAGCTTTTCATTGTATTAATGAGCGCTTTTTACTAAGCCATCTAAAGAGTAGAGGCCTCGTTTTTCGCTATTTTTACGTTTCACTTCTTCTAAAGCGCGCGACTCAACGGCATCAAATAACGCGTTAATGAGTCGATTAAAATGTTGATGCATTGCTGCACGAGCAGCATTTGCATCATGTTGCTTTAATGCATTATAAATAGCAGTATGTTCGTCCATTACGCATTCGTTGTTATTAGCACATACGCTACTGTAATCAGTTACAATTTGTGCATTAGTTAAGCGTAAATCCCATAAATTAGCGACGGCAAATTCAAGCGCTTTGTTGCGCGTTGCACGTGCTATTATTTCATGAAATTCTCTGTCTGCTTGCTCAACATATAAGCCTTCTTGCATGGCTTCAAGCGTCTTGTTTAGTTTTTCAAGTTCTTGTTCTGTAATACTTAACGCTGCTAAAGCTGCAATTTCACCTTCGATGAGTGCACGGGCTTGAGTTAGTTCAAAAGCACTGATTTCTTGGGATTTAATTGGTGCGTCGAGGCTTTCTACTACGTAAACACCGGAACCCGTTTTTACTTCAACACGACCGCGCACTTCTAATGCGATAATAGCTTCTCTAATTGTAGGGCGGCTAACGTCGAACATCTCTGCTAGTTCTCTTTCTGGCGGCAAACGCATGCCAGCAGAAAATTCACCTTGGTTTATTAAAGACTCAACCTTATCAACGATGCGCCAAAATAAGCGACGATTTCCCATATTTTACCTTTATATACCTTAAGGACTGTACGCGCTAGATCTTGTAAAACTTAAAGCGTAGACCAAATGTTAAGACCAAAGGTTACCGTAAAGTTAACCACTATGTCAAAATTGCAAAGTCATATTATAACTAAAATCATAGTACATTATTGGTAATTTTTACATGTATTACCAATTTAATTTAAAATAAATAATTGGTAATCTTGATTGGTAGGTTTTGCTGTGATAGTTTTGCATCGTACTTTTTTGAAACAAATAATTTACATATTCAAAGTGCATGTGCCATTAGCAACAATTGTAAAAAGTAATTTAAGCCAAATTGATTGCCCATGGAAGGGGGTCGCTCTGGCTTAGGTAATATTGGTAGCTAAGTCATATTACAAAATAAATTACTGTGGGCGTTAATTGTCGTTGGTTAACGCCCACATTTATTTTTAGATCTTTAGGATACCGTGTCGTTTGGGTAAATAACCCCTAATTGTTTACGGGCCTCGTCAAGTACTGCCATCACATTACGTGCTAATTGATGTGTGTTAATGTCCGATTGTAACTTTTTTTGACTAACCATTTGCATAAAATGCTCAACTTCAAATTTCATAAAGTGCTCGTCAAATGCGATAGACATTAACTCACGCTCTCCATTGTTAGCAATAAACTCTATTTTTTTAAGTTGTGATACGGCTTCGATACGAATACGGCCAAGTTCGCCTTGTATTTCGGTTATGTTGTCGCCTTGCGATATTTTGGAGTAACTAATAACAGCTTGTTTATCTGCGTAATTTAGTAATACATCGCCCGCACCATCTACACCTGTATCAAGCAATACGCCACTGGCACTCACGCTTTTTGGTGCGCCCCAAAGTGCAATGAGTAAATAAAGCGGATAGATACCTAAGTCAACCAGTGCACCATTAGCAAACTCAGGTAAAAATGTATTTGGCCGTTCGCCATTTTTGTACTTATCGTAGCGAGATGAATATTGACTATATTGCCCAATGTATTTACGTGGTGTGCCAATTTTTACCATTGCCTGTTGCAGCCGTGCAAAGTTAGGCAAGTGAGTGGTCATCATGGCTTCCATGTAAAGGCGCTGATGCTTTTTTGCTGTAGCTATAATGCTTGCAAGCTCTTTAGAATTGGCTGCTGATGGTTTTTCGCCAAGGACATGTTTACCCGCTTCTAGGCACATAACGGCATATTGTTTGTGTAAGCTGTTAGGGGCGGCTATGTAGACAGCATCGACATTGTGATCTTGGCAAACTTGCTCGATTGAGGTGAAAATTTTAGCTTGGGCATTTTGTGGGTGTTTGGCTAAAAACGCTTCGCCGCTTGATACTGCACGCGAGCACACTGCGTACAAATTAAAATCGTTTAACGTATTTGCAGCGGCTAACAATGTGTCGCTAATAAAATTGGTGCCAACAATAACAAAGTTCATACCCGCTCCTTAGAAAATATAAGAGCGCTTAGTCTATCACTTTTTTAGCCCTGTATGTACGAGGAGAACACCCAAACCAGCGTTTAACATTAGCACATAATGTTGCTTGCTCCTGATACCCTAAAAGCTCAGATATGGTTGATATTGTATATTGGTTCTGCGCTAAGTAATGAGCAGCTAAAGCGCGGCGAGTGGCATCTTTTAGTTTTACAAAGCTCGTATTATGTTTTGCAAGTTCTCGGTGTAGGGTGCGAGGGTGCATACCCAGCGCAGCAGAAATAGTTTGGTTACTGCATTGATAAATAGGCAACATTGGCCTTATTAACGCACTGACTTGGTTGGGTAATGATTGCGTGTGCTCTGCATTTTTGGCTAAAAAACTCAGCGCAGCTTGTACCTTATTTAGCTCTGATTGTTCAAGCTTAAGTGCCAAGTCGCTTTTCACTATTACAATGCCGGCGCTATTACGGTGTTCTATAACGTCACAGCCAAAATAAGCGTTATAAGCGCGAGCGTTAGCACTTAATCTTTGTGGCAAAAATACATTCATTGGTTTACAGCGGTTATTGCTCAGCTTTTTTATAATAGCGAGTGCTAAACCAATGGTAAGCTCAATCGCTTGGCTAATGTTAGGTAAGGGTTTTAGGCTAATTTCGAATGAGAGAAATAAGCTTTTTTCATCCTCTAAAGGGTGCGACGTTAAACTCAGTGCAGGGCTATGTAAATGCAAGTATTTAACAACCCAATTGAGCGCATCACCTAAGTTAGTGCCGTTTTTGGCTGCTATTGCAACGTGTCCTAAAATATCAAAATTTTGCCTGCATGCAAGCTGAAGGCCAAAGCTGAGGCAATTAAATTTACAGGCGCAGTATTCTAATACCTCGGCGTAGGCACGATAAGGCAAATATTGGTTTTCCAGACATTCAAAGTCAATATTAATATTATTACTTCGCATGATCATATACGGATCGCCGCCAAACTCTCTAATTAGGGTATCTATACCTTGTAGTGACGTAGCTCTAATTAGGCTGCTCATAGTTAACCTCAAATAAACGGTGTCTAAAAATATCAAGTTTTGCTGGGTTTTTCTATGCACTATTGCCATTAAAGCCGTTTAAATTTTAATTAAGGTACACCATGAACAACACCGCATTTGACTACATTGTTATTGGAGCTGGCAGTGGCGGTTGCGTTATTGCATCGCGCTTGTCAGAGGATAAAAATGTAAGCGTGTGCTTAATTGAAGCAGGAAAAAGTGATAACAGCGCATTTGTTCAAATGCCAGCGGGAATTGCGGCGAGTGTGCCTTATGGTATTAATAGTTGGCATTACAATACAGTAGTGCAAAAAGCGCTGAATAATCGTTGCGGTTTTGTACCTAGAGGCAAAGTATTGGGTGGGTCAAGTTCGACTAATGCAATGGTTTATATTCGAGGTAATAAATACGATTACGACCAATGGGCGGCTAGTGGCAATACTGGTTGGGATTTTGAGAGTTTACTCCCATATTTTATTAAAGCTGAAAACAATAAAACGTTTATAAATAATGATCTTCACGGTACAAAAGGCCCACTGCATATACAAGAGCTAAATAGCCCAAGCCATGTCAATCAATACTTTTTAAATGCCTGTGCTGAGCAGGGCGTTAATTTAAGCGATGATATAAATGGCGAAGAACAAAACGGTGCACGTTTATCGCAAGTAACGCAGCATAATGGCGAGCGGTGTAGTGCAGCAAAGGCATATTTAACACCGTATTTAAACCGCCCAAATTTAACTGTATTAACCAATAGCCATGTTAATAAAATAAATATAAAAAATAACACAGCGAAAGGCGTGCAAATAGAGTGCAATAAGCAGGTTATTAATTTGCTCGCACGTAAAGAAGTAATATTAAGCGCAGGTGCTATTAACTCTCCGCAAATATTGATGCTTTCAGGCATTGGGCCAAAAAATCACTTAAAAGCGCATAATATTGACGTTGCTGTGCCGCTTGAGGGAGTCGGTAATAATTTACAAGATCATTTAACCGTGGTGCCATTATTTAAAGCCAAATACAATAAAGGCACGTTTGGGATGAGCCCGTTAGGTATAGGACATATTTTAAAAGGTTGTGTAGATTGGTTTTGTAAACGACAAGGGCGTTTAACCAGTAATTTTGCAGAGTCGCATGCGTTTATTAAATTATTTGAAGACTCGCCAGCGCCAGATGTGCAATTAGAATTTGTTATTGGGCTGGTGGACGATCATAGTCGTAAATTACACACTGGGCATGGTTACAGTATTCACAGCAGTATTATGCGTCCTAAAAGCCGAGGCACGATTACGTTAGCTGATAACAACCCGCGTAGTGCACCGCTTATCGACCCTAATTACTTAAGCCATCCAGATGACTTAACAGCAATGCTTGCAGGCCTTAAAAAAACACTCGCTATTATGCAAAGCAAAGCTTTTGATAACATACGCGGTAAAATGGTCTACCCGCTTGATATAAATAATGATGATCAGCTAATTGAGTTTATACGCCAAACTGCAGATACCGAATATCACCCAGTAGGGACATGTAAAATGGGGCAAGATCCAATGGCAGTGGTGGATACTAATTTGCGAGTGCACGGGGTAAGTAACTTACGCGTAGTCGATGCGTCGATTATGCCTACCATTATTACCGGCAACACAAATGCACCGGTAATTGCGATTGCTGAAAAAGCGGCTGATTTAATTAAACACGAAAAGGTGTAATTAAATAAACTGCAGTAGGGCTATTAATTAGCTATAAAACTCATTTAGCCATTGTTGCCAATCGCTTTCAAGGTGCAGCATTTGCTGATGTTTTTTAGCATTTATGTGCTTAGTTTCATCTTCAATTGCCATATAGGGGCCAACGCGACAAAGCGGGCAATGGTTTGGTGTTAAGTATGTAGGCTTTGTAAGACGTGAGCTTAATTCGCTAGTATGTTTATCGATACTTTTTGGGCTGAAAACGTAAGTTATACCGCTGGTGTCTTTAACGTGTTTATCGCGGTCAACATTACGAATTTTATAACCTTCAAAGCGGCTAATATCAAAAGGCATTTGCCCACAATACTCAATGTTTAGATGAGTATTTAAACTGCCTTCTATATTCCATTCGCGATAGGGTTTTACATCCTTTGAGGTGATGTAGCACAGCATTGGACCATTTTTATCAAGCGCGTATTCGTTAGCGTATTTAATAAACTGGTGCAGTAAAGCGCGGTTAAGTACATTCATGCTGGTTTTGCGCGTGTTGTTTTCAAACGCTTCACGGCCAACAAACGCAGGTATGAGTGGAAACTGAAAAATAACCACATCAAAGCTGTGCTTGCTTTCACTTAGAGCTTGCCAACACGCAGGGTTTGTTACGTCAAAACTATTAAGTACCTCAACGTTGTGCGCTTTTAAATTGCTAAGTGCATTGTGCTGGTACTTTTGCTCAATTGTGGTCTGGTCATCGAAAGTAGATGCAACTAAAGCTTTTGGCGATAGGTGAGTGTAAATAGCATTCGAAAACGATAAATCGCCATCGCCTACGGTGAGTATTCGCCATTGAGGATTTAAGTACATATTTTATTTAGCGTTTATGTTTGTAGCAGTATTATTTATATCGCTATTTGTTTGTGAGTCTTTTGCTAGTAAACGATGAAACGCAAGTCTGGTTTTTAACCCTTCGATTGCGATTTGTTTAATAATAAGATTAAAAGTAATTAAAACAGCAAAGGCAATATGAATAGGGCCATGAGTAAATCCTGCATCTGTATCGTAAAGTGTTAAACCGAATAGCAAAAATAAGACGACTAAAAATATTTCGAGTAATTGACTTGAATAAAAGCTTAAACGACCTTCACTTTTATGATCTTTTTTAATGCGAATAGCACAAAAAAAAGGGATCACTTTGATTTTAAATGCAGCGTTTTTCTCTACGTAGTTTTCGCCTAGTTCATCGAGTTGTTGGCGTAGTTGGTCAATCATGGTGTGTCCTCAAATAGCAGTGCGCGGATATTACCTTATTACCGAACAATATTTAAGTTTACAGCTGTTATTTAGGGTAAATACTCATACCAATAGTCAGAATGTGACAAACAAACACAACAGAGGTGAGTACAACACGCATTTTTTGGTAATCCTTGTGGTAGGTTTGCCATTGCGCAGTCGCTTTTTCAAAAAGTAGCACAAGCCAAAAACTTATAGCTAACCAACCCAGTGCCCACTCAACAGTTACAAAGGCTAAAAATGGCACAGGAATAACCGGTAGTACGGCTTTTACTGCATCGCTATAGCTTTGCTCACCCGCTCGCCATAGGTTACCTGCCATAAATGCTAATATAGCAATGCTATAAAAAGTGAAAAATTCTAAGTTAATACTGTTACTACCAAACACAAGCGGCCAACCCACGCAGCCTAAAAATGGTATTAAGCCTAAGTAACCTAATTGAATGTGGTTGATAAATTTTTCCATAATAGTATGCCTTGTATTTGTGTGATTAAAAGCGTGGGTATTGTAGCAGTATTGCGATTAGCTATCTTAATAATTCGCCAGTATCTACAGTCCAAATAATGCTTACGATAAAAGAGATTATATAGTTCAATCTTAAAAATCGATTGGTTTAATCTAAACAATCAATTTTATTTAATTTCCCATTGCCCTTATTGTACTAATCAAGCCAACGCAAGAGGCCACATATTACGGCTGCGTTGAGTAACTTTAATTCTACTTAAATATAAATGAGGAATACCATGAGCACTTCATTAATCAACACAAAATTACAACCATTCAATGCAACCGCTTACCACAACGGTGACTTTGTAGAATTGTCTGAAAAAGATGTTCTAGGTAAATGGTCAATCTTCTTCTTTTACCCAGCTGATTTTACATTTGTATGTCCTACTGAACTTGGTGATGTTGCAGATCATTACGCACAACTTCAAGAAATGGGCGTAGAGGTTTACTCAGTATCTACTGACACTCATTTTACTCATAAAGCATGGCACGACACGTCAGACACAATTGGTAAAATTACTTACCCAATGATTGGCGACCCAACAGGACGTATTACACGCAGCTTTGGTGTAATGATTGAAGAAGAAGGCTTAGCACTTCGCGGTACATTTGTAATGAACCCAGAGGGCGAAATTAAAATTATCGAAACTCACGATTTAGGAATTGGCCGTAGCGCTAAAGAACTTGTTCGTAAAGTACAAGCTGCACAATACATTGCAACTCACGACGGTGAAGTTTGTCCTGCATCTTGGCAGCCAGGTGAAGACACACTTGCACCTTCACTAGACCTAGTTGGTAAAATCTAACTACCTGATTTTCCAATCAAGTAAGGGCAGGTAACTGCCCTTAAATCAACAAACGTACGCTTGTTGATGCCTCCTATATCAATATATTTGTTTAAGCACATGCATTATTTGGCTTGGGAGGCTTGCTGTTTAAATTTTCCTAAAAGGGTTAAGCCATGTTAGATAACAACATAAAAAATCAATTAAAAAGCCATTTCGAATCGCTTACTCAACCTGTTGAGCTGCTTATTGCCTTGGATGACAGCAAAAAATCAGCAGAGGTAGAAAGCTTAGCAAACGATTTAGCCTCACTAAGCGATAAATTTACGGTAATAAACAATCCTGATAAAAGCGCGCGTCGCCCATCAATGGTTGTACATTCACCTATTACAAACACTCATATTACGTTTGCAGGCGTACCTATGGGTCACGAATTCACAAGTTTAGTGTTAGCACTTTTGCATACTGGCGGACACGCAAGTAAAGCTAAAAGCGAAGACATTGATCAAATACAATCGCTTACTCAAGAGCTAAACTTTGAAGTATACATAAGTCTAAGTTGCCAAACGTGCCCGCAAGTCGTGCAAGCACTTAACACTATGGCTGCGACAAACAGTAATATTAAAGCCACCATGATTGATGGCGCATTATTTCAAGATGAAGTAGAAGAGCGAAATATTTTAGCTGTACCGGCTGTATATTTAAATGGCGAACCATTTAGCCAAGGTGCACTAAGCCTTACCGACATACTCAATAAAGTAGATAGCAAAGGGGCACAGCGCCAAGCTGAATCGCTAAGTAAAAAAGATAAATTTGATGTACTTGTCATCGGTGGTGGGCCTGCGGGCGCATCGGCTGCTATTTACTCAGCGCGAAAAGGGTTAAATACAGGCATTGTTGCCGACAGATTTGGTGGACAAGTTGCCGATACATTAGCAATAGAGAACTTTATTTCAATAAAGGCGACTGAAGGGCCTAAATTGGTTGCTCAGCTTGAAGAGCACGTTAAAGAATACGATGTAGATGTAATGCATAATCAGCGTGCAGCGGCACTTGGTTATAACAATGGTTACGAAATTACACTAGAAAATGGCGCAGTACTTAAAGCTAAATCGCTCGTACTTGCAACTGGTGCACGCTGGCGCGAAATGAACGTACCAGGTGAGCAAGAATATCGCGGCCACGGTGTGGCATATTGCCCACATTGCGACGGCCCTTTGTTTAAAGGCAAACCTGTTGCTGTAATTGGCGGTGGTAATTCAGGTATAGAAGCGGCAATCGATTTAGCCAATATTGTGCAAAGCGTTACGGTACTTGAATTTGCAGACACATTACGAGCTGATGAAGTGCTTATTCGTAAAGCTAAAAGTATGGCTAATATTACTATTATCAAAAGTGCACAAACAACCGAAGTACTTGGTGATGGTAAAAAAGTAACAGGCTTAATGTTCACAGATAGAGTGACTGGGGAGAGCAAAGAGCTTGAACTTGCCGGTATATTTGTACAAATAGGCTTAATACCAAATACCGAGTGGTTAAAAGACAGCGACCTTGAATTAAGTGAATTTGGTGAAATACTGATTGATGCTAAAGGCGCAACGTCATTACCAGGCATTTACGGCGCGGGGGATGCAACCAACACTCCGTTTAAACAAATTATTATTGCAATGGGCAGCGGTGCAACAGCAAGTTTAGGTGCATTTGATTATTTAATTCGCCACAGCGATGAAACCGAACAAGATCAAAGCGCTGCTTAGTTAACCAGAAATCTCTCTTGATATAACAGCGTTCACCCTTAGCTGTTTGTTCACCCAAGCCGCCCTACTCCAAAGGCGGCTTTTTTATACTTAAAAATTAACATGCGATTTAATCGCAGCGACCACCAGAATCAACACCGCCGCAATTGCTATCCGTATGAGACGTGCCACCGCTTACATAAATTGACGAGCCTGTAGTAGATTTAGCCTTTGTAACAAAAGTTGAGAGTAGTAAAATACTGATCCCCACAATGACAATAATTAATGCCTGCCATTGTTGAGTTGAAAAACCTTTGAATAGCACTACAGCTAATATAGCGAACAGTACGGTTCTAAATATATTTTTCATTGTTGAATTCTTTATACAATTATATTTTCTTATTAATGTTTGAGTTTCAGCCGCTCAGCAGCCGATGCAATCGCAATTTCTAATGAGTGCATTTTAAATGGTTTTGAGATAAACATATCCATACCAGCTTGTTTGCATGTTAGCTTATCTTGCGCTGATGTATTAGCTGTTAAGGCAACAATATAAGTTGAGTCATGCCTGCAAATGTTTTTTGAACGCAGTTGTTTTGTTGCCTCAAAGCCATCGAGTATAGGCATAATACAATCCATAAAAATAAGATCGTAGTGTTTTTGCTGACACTTTAATATGGCGTCTTGCCCATCAACTGCAAAGTCGGGTCTCACACTAAACTTATTTAATGATGCATCAAGTACTAATCTATTTATATCGTTATCATCAACAACTAAAACAGAAAGCTTGCAAGCATAAGGGTTAACTTGCGATATGTTACTTGAGTGATGTATTTGTTCTTTGCCCGGTTTAATTGGAATACTCAGTAAAAAATGAGTGCCTTTATTTATCTCACTCTCTACTTTTATTGTACCGCCCATATACTCTACAAGTTCTTTAACTATTGCTAAGCCAAGTCCTGTTCCACCTTTGCTGTTTTTGGCGTCGATTTCTTGAGTGAAAGGTGAAAATAATGACTTTAAAAACCCACTTGTCATGCCTCTGCCTGTGTCATGCACTTCAATATTTAAAGTGAATTGATTACTCGCTTTAGTTATTGATGTTTGCAATTTTACCGACCCTTGCTCGGTGAATTTTAAAGCATTACTTAATAGGTTAGAGACTATTTGACTTAATCTTGTATTGTCTGAATAAGCCCAGCAATGGTCGGGTATATTGTTGCTAACTTTTAAGTCCACATTAGTATTTGTAAACAATGGGGAGTACAAGGAAGTAAGATCAGTAAAAATTGTTTTAAGTAAGAAATCGGTTGGTTCGAGTTTCAATTCACCATGATTGATTTTAGAAAAATCGAGTACTTCATTGATTATGCTCAGAAGAATGTCGGCACTGCGTAATGCAACTTTTATTTTTTCAGACCGTTTTTCTTCGTTTTGTTCATCTATTAATGTGGTTAGCATGCCTGTTATACCGTTGAGCGGTGTTCTTAGTTCATGACTTATTTTTGCAAGTAACATGCTTCTATCGTCAAGTAATCGTTCCGCTTCGGCCTTTTTATTTTTAAGTTCTTCTCTGAGGGTAACTGACTCTGTCACATCTTGAAATGTGCCAAAAAGTCTTACGCAAATACCGTCATCAAACTCAGCTTCGCCAAAAGTTGACACCCAAATATGTTGCTTTTTAGCTGTGATTATCTCCAGTTCTAAATGCCACTTTTCACCTGATTGTACGGCAAGTTCGACTGCTTTTGTTATACTATCTCTGCTTTGACCTTCTTTATAAAACTCAAGCGCAGAGTCTATTTTTGGTTGATAATTTTCGTCAACTTGATGGATGCGTTTAGTTTGTTGACTCCAATAAATATTATTATTAGTTAAGTCTACTTCCCACGTGCCTATATTAGCTACACTTTCTAGTTTCAATAAACTATTACTGTTTTTAGTGAGTTCTTCTCTTGTGATGCTGCGAGCAAATTCAGCCCCTAACCATTGTGCAAATAACTCAATGTAGTCGTAGGCGTCGTCTGAAAATACTGGTGATTCAGTTGCAGAAGAGAAGTTAACAGTACCGTATACATTGTTACCTACTTTTATAGGTGCACCAATGTACGATTCTAACTGAAAATTAATATAGCATGGGTGATCTGCAATTATGCTCTGTGATACTTTATGAAATGCAAGTGCGGAACCTGCCTCAAGTGTGTGTACGCAGTAGGTGCCATCCAGATCAAATTGAGTGCCTATTTTTAATTCGTTATTAGGGGTTATGGCATGTAACACTGAATAACAGTTATTTTCAACACGGCTAATGATTGCTAAATCGAGGTTAAAAACCTCGAGTCCGAACTCTAGAAGCTGGTGGGTTTTATCGTCAAAATTAAGGTCTTGATCCGATACTATATCGTGAAAACGTCTAAGAAAATTCAATAGAAAACATCCCTTAATTTTTTAGAATCTAATTAATATCTTGATATGGAACTAGCTAGTAAAGCAGCTTAACTAAAGATAGCGTTATTCAGCTTTTATTTGTAGTACTTGTTCAATATTTCTTACTGAATTTGAGCACAAAAGATTATTTATAAATCTTTTAATTATCAAATCATTATATTAATAAGTTGAATTGGGTGTGTACTCAGGGTTGATATCGCCGCCTACTTCTTCAGGATCAACATCGTTAATAAGCAATGTTTCGCGTACAGCTTCAATGTGATCAAGCACACTTTGGTAGCGCTCGCCATATTCATACTTTGTCACTTCAATCGCTTTAGGCATGTAAGTAAAGGCTATTTTAAGTGCGTGGAGTGCTTCTTCGTTTATTTTTTCGCTCATAATGTTCTCTTATGTGTAGGTTATAGCTAACCTGAGTTCTGGATAATAAATCTATCTCAAGCAGCTATTTTTAGCGCTAATTGCGTTGAATTTCCTTGCAATAGACCAGCTATTGACGCGTAAATTCGCCTTGTTTTCACCAAAAATTTCTAGCTAGAGAGAAACAGACTTAAATATCGTTATTATTTATAGTGTTTTTAAATCTCTTAACCAGAATTCAGGTTAGTTAATAAAATACCACCAAATACGATTCGGTAAAGACCAAAACTAACAAAAGTGAAATTTTCTAGAAACCGTATGAATAGTTTAATAGAAAAATAAGTGACTATAAAAGGCTTTAAAAGGGCTGTTACGCCATCTAATGTTTAAGCAACTCGTAGCCTGAGGGAATAGCTAATACAGGTAAGCCAAGAGAAAACGAAAAAATCAAACTCGGCTTCACTGAAAAGGGGCATTACTGCGTACCTAAATTGCACTGCATAGCATAAAAGCTAATAAGAAAAACCAACCGTGCTTTTAGTATAAAAGCGGCTTAATTTGTTTAATAAATTGCATTAAGTAATAAATGCACAATATAATGGCAATTGTTATCATTTGCATGTGCGGTTTTGTATATGTTTAGGCAAATTTAATGAGCGAAGAATGGATAATAAAAAAACGTTTACAGCCACACGGCGAAGACACTTAATTGCGTGTGTATTAGCACTAATTACTGCGGTAATAATAATTCCGGGTATGACAACCTACTTACCGTTTCAAATGAATGAACAAATATTACTGCCTATTTTACTTTTTCCTGTTATTTGGACTGCGTTGTTTATTTATGCGTATTTGGCGCAAAAGGTATGGCAACCTTTTGTTGTGATGATTGTACTGTGTGTATCACATGGTTTATTGAGTTTTTGGGCGTTAACGCAGGGGCAGGGATGAAGTCGATTACTTTAAAAAAGCTATTTTTATTACATAGCTGGGTAGGAATTATTACTGCGGTACTGCTGTTTATTGTTGCATTTAGTGGGGCATTAGCAGTGCTGTCGCGACCTGAGTTAAAAATATGGGCAAATCCAGAGCTACAATCTAGCCAACACGTTGCCAGCGCGCAAATTAATCGACTAGTAAATGAATACCATAAACAAGTACCTAGTGAATTTGGCGAAAACATTCATGTGTTTTTGCCAAGTGGACATAACTTTCATTTATTAACGTTGGTATTTGAATCTCACCATGGTGATGAAAATTACGACCAAGAGGTGGCCAGAGTATTTCAATTTCATCCCAATACATTGGCGCTGGAAAATACTTACTATGGGCCTAGTAAAGAATTTTACGCTAATAAAAAAACGGATGCGCCAACTTATATAGGCGAGTTTCATGCAGACTTGCATTTAGGGCGACCAATTGGGTTAATACTCACTGGATTTTTAGGCCTAACGCTTTTAGTAAGTGCGGTTACAGGCTTGTTTATTCATCGTAAATTGATAAAAGAGCTTTTTACGTTTAGACGAAATAAAGGGTTAGATATTGCAGTCAGTGATGCTCACAAAGTTATAGGTATTTGGGGCAGCGTATTTAATATTGTGATTGGTTTTACAGGATCATTTTTAGGGCTCGCGACCATTATTTTACTACCAGCAGCTGCGTTTGTGAGCTTTGGTGGCGATCAAGATAAGTTAATAGAAACGTTTACCGCCATTCCTGAGCCGGTAGTTAGCCATATTAAGCAACCTACAAAAATAGACACTATTTTAGAGAATGCCCATAGCCGTTACCCTGAAGCAGTAATTAGGGATGTCACAATAATGGCGCATAACGATGCGAATGCGCAGGTGTATTTGCGTTTGTTAGGTGGCGAGGCTGTTGCTTCTCAGTTACTGCATTATCGTGGTAATGGTGAGTTTGTGCAGTCGATGAGTAGTTTTGGTGATATTTCGGGTGTATCAATACAAGTAATTGAGTTGATGTTTCCGCTGCACTTTGGGAACTTTGCAGGGGTGTTTGTAAAATTACTTTGGGTATTGCTTGGCTTAAGTACCGCGCTTTTACCTATTTCAGGGATGATGATGTGGCTGGCAAAGCGTACACGTGGCAGTAGCCCGTCGCTGAGTATGCAGGCATATGCACGATGGAATCGTTTTATTATTGGCAGTTGTGGAGGTTTGGTATTAGCAAGCTTTGTGTTATTTCCTTTACAAGTTGTACTTAATTATACCGTTATTGGTGTGGCGCAAAATAGCTTTTTTGGACCCGTGTTTTTTTATACGTGGTTGGCATGGTTACTCTTAAGTGTATTGCCTGTAGGTTATAAAAACTATTTTAAGCTGACTCTTTTGCTATGCGGCGCTTCGCTTGCGTTGGTGCTGCCGCTCAATATTATATTTGGCGTGAGCAATGTTATTAACCTTAATAGTACGTTTGTTGCGGTAGTAGATATAAGCTTTATGGTGGTGGGTATCGCGTGTATTTTTGCTGCCTTAAAAATAAAAAACACACAAAAATTACAAGCCGAGGTACAACCCGCATGAACGAGCTACTAATTACAATTGCAATGGTGAGTTTGCTACTAATGATGCTCAACATACGAAAAAATACACTAACAATAGTGACTAAAACATTTTTAAGTACGCTGTTATTTGGTTTAGCGCTGATATGTTTTATGAGTATTTACGGTATTTTAGGCGGTGCAATATGCACCGTTGTCGGGGCCATGTTAGCTGGTTTACTAACTGCAGTTATTGCGGGTAAAGCACCGCAATTATTAGGGTGAAAAATGCAGTTATTTAGCTAAAAAGGCCTTAGCAGCATCAATCCCCATGTTGTAACCACTATTAAGTATTTCAAACTTTTTAGTGGTACGCCCAACTTTAAAGTTAGCAGGTGGTGCAATAATATTGATTTTGCAGTCATTTGGTGGATTCATAATAAAATCGATAGACTTATTATAAAAATCAGATCTACCTAACGTAGTTTGAATTAATGCGGGGTAGTCTTTATACATTTTTTTAGTAAGCCAAGGTGCTTTACTTGGTTTTTTACGATAGCCCAAACATTGAGACAAAATAACGGTGATTTCACGTGCGCCCATTTCGTAAGCTTTTATTACCGGAATTGAATCAGCAACCCCGCCGTCGGTCATCGCTATGCCATTAATAATAGGGTAGTCACGATATGCGATGGGTATAGCGCACGATGCTTTTAATTGATGTACCATATCGGTGCTGGTGGCTTTTAAATAGTGCGCTTTGCCCGATTCGATTGCCGTAGATACAATATAAAACTCGTGTGGAGTTTGATCAAATACTTCCGTATGGAGGCGTATTTCGCGAATTGTTTCTTGCCAGAGCCAGTCTAAATCAAATAAATGACCACCTTTAATAAAACGCGCTAAATTGATAAATTCAGGTCGGCACGAGTAGTCGGTAATCACTTTATAATTTCGCATTGGTTGCTTACATAAAAATGCGGCTATATTCGTTGCGCCAGCTGATACACCAAAATAGCGTTCAAACGGTTGGTATTGTTGTTTTAAAAACTCATCAAGTACACCTGCGGCAAATATACCACGCATTGCACCGCCTTCAACGACGAGTGTATTTTTATTATTGTTGTTCATGGTCAATCCTTTTATGAAATTTGATGTTATCAACTCAGTCTAAAAATTACTAATGGTGTTGATAAATTAAAGCCTGGTACACATCGCGAAATTCACTGTTTTCTGGTAAGGTTTAATATTACAAGGCTTTGTTAATAATAAAGAATAATTACTTATGTTTGATCCTAGCGTAACCATTTTTGAAAGCACACAGTATCAGCTTGCAGAAAGTCCACTTTGGCATCCTGTGCTGAATACTTTTTTTTGGGTCGACATAAATAAAAAATTACTTTTAAGCAAAAACATACACAGTGAAAGCCAACTAAAAACAGTTAATATGCCCGATACGCTCAGTGCAATCGCTTGGATTGATGAGCAGCACTTGCTGCTCTGTACAAGTACTGGCTTATATAAATATCATATTAATTCAACTACTCGACATCTTATTCTTAATATTGAAAATACACAGCTAAATAGGCGTTCAAACGACGGCCGTGCTGATCCATGGGGTGGCTTTTGGTTAAGTACAATGGATGTAAATGCTAAAAAAGGGGATGGTAAAATATACCGTTATTATAAACGCCAGCTTAAAGCCGTTGTAAATGGCTTGAGTATCCCAAATGGGTTGTGCTTTGATAAGCCACGTTTACGCGGTTATTACTGCGACTCTTTAACGAGCTGTATTTATGTATTAGATTTGGATGAGCAAACTGGCGAACCTTGCGCTGAGCCACGTGTTTTTTATCAATTTAATAATATGGATGTTGACCCCGATGGCTGCGTAACCGACAAATTAGGCAATTTGTGGCTAGCTGTGTGGGGAATGGGGTGTGTTATGTGTTTATCCCCAGACGGTGCGTTAATTAAAACGATAAAGCTTTGTGCAATAAAACCGACATGCGCTGCATTCGGTGGTAAAAATGCTGAGTTGTTACTTGTGACATCGGCGTTTGATGAGGCGGTTAATAATACTGTTAGTGAGCAAGGCGCTGTATTTCAAATCTCAGGCATAAAAAACGGGCAGTTTGAGCCGCCCGTTTTACTGTAATTTATTATACACAGTGCTTGTTTTAAAGTGATGATTAGCTTTTAGGCTTAACCCACATAACACCCACTTCTTTTTTGGTTACTAAGACTTCAGTACCGGCGCTAATTGGTTGCTCACTTTTGAGTTTCCAGCTAATACCTGAGTATTGATGTGTAGTTAAACCTTGTTCTGTTACATCGCTAGCAAGTACAAAAGTAAGTTCAGCAAAATCACTATTTACCTGTTTTTTATCTACGCGATTTTGCATTTGTTTTAATGGTTTCCAAAGTACAACCGCCAAGCCTGCGGTTACAACTGCGTTACTCCAAAGGGCTATGGTTAATGAGTCAGGTAAAATACCAAAACTCATTAATAATCCGGTAAGGAATAACGATAATCCAAAAAACAATAAAATAAATGTAGAAAGGCCAAGTACTGCTACTTCTATTATTAAAGCAACAATACCAAGTACCATAAGTGTTTGCGGTAAATTTTGCGTAATAAAATCCATACAAACCTCTTTATTTAGTTATTAACCCTGATGCTTTTTATTTAAGCTATTAATGATTGCCATACCTTGGGCAACCATTGAACTTGCATCTGTCGCGTTGTCTGGCAGTAATACAATTGATGACTCACGAGCAATGGCTTCTTTAGCAGCGATTGCTTTAGTTGCTAAGTCTAACTGAATTGCTTTTTGGCCTTGCTCTGTATCTGCGGCTTCACCTATTTTAATAAGTGCATTTGCTTGTGCTTCTGCAACCGTAGTAATAGCTGTTGCTTCACCTTCAGCGCGTAAAATTTGCTCGGCTTTGTCGGCTTCAGCAGCAAGTACTTGTGCTTGTTTTTTACCTTCAGCAACGTTGATATTTGCTTGGCGATCACCTTCTGACTCTAAAATTTGAGCTCGTTTAACACGCTCAGCTTTCATTTGTGCTTCCATCGCTTCCATAATAGAGTTAGGCGGCACAATATCTTTAATTTCGTAGCGAAGTACTTGAATACCCCAAGGCTCAGATGCCTGATTTATAGCTGCAACAATGTTTGTATTAAGTAAATCACGCTCTTCAAATGTTTTATCAAGCTCCATTTTACCTAATTCTGAACGCATGGTTGTTTGCGAAAGTTGTACAACCGCAAATGTATAGTCGTCAACGCCATACGTTGCTTTGTACGGGTCTAGTACTCTAAAGTACAGTACGCCATCAACTATAAGTGAGATGTTATCTTTAGTGATAGCTGACTGCGATGGTACATCTTGAGCTTGTTCTTTTAAGCTACGATCAGCCGATATTCTATCAATAAATGGAATAATAAAGTTAAGACCAGCTTCTTTAGTTGATTGGTACTTACCAAAACGTTCGATTAACCAAGCGCGATTTTGTGGTACAAATTTAACGCTACTTTTTAAAAGCACGATAACAAAAACAAGTAAAAAAGCCTCAACAGTAAAAACCATATCGAGAATTTGTGTGACTGGATCCATTTAAACATTCCTTATAATAATTAAACGCTGAGCAGTTGTATTGTTTATAATTTCAGCGTGTGTAGATTATCACTACTAAGGCGTTTTAACCACAAAAATAGGCACTAGAGAAGTGGGGTGATATAGCATTTTTTGAAAGTGCTGGCATTTTAATTTTATCAATTTTTACTGCACGAACCGGAAAGTTTACTTTCGAAAAAATATTCTATTCTCAGTTTTATATTGGATGTAACTCAATAGCTGTATATTAATTTACTTAAATACAGGGCTATTTAACAATGAGAAAACCACCCCATAACGAGACAAAATTATTATATCTATTTACTTAACTTTTTAGTGCGTTTAAGTGCGTAAAGTATTACAATTGATACTGTATATCATTACTCCTTCCAGTTGAGCCTTTTAATGGCTTACTTGCATTTTAAGTATAGGTAATTCAAGCACTTCATGACAGAGATCACTACACACCAAGCTTCACGCCGTAGGCTACTGATTGCCCTGGCTATCACGTGCTCATTTATGGTTATTCAAGTCATCGGGGCTTATTATTCAAATTCACTTGCGGTACTTGCTGATGCGGGTCATTTATTTGTCCATAATAGCTCACTTTTTATTGCTTTAATTGCGTCTAGCTTAGCGATTCATTTTGCTAAAACCTATAATGATGGACATCAACGGGCTGAGTTATTAGGTGGACTTGTAAATGGTGTTTTGTATTTAGCTATTAGCTTAATTATTTTGTATGAAGGCGGTGAACGGTTCATGCATCATAGTGAGGGGCATGAGCTTGCTATTAATAGTTATTTAATGTCGGTAATTGCGGGGATCGGGTTTTTGTTTCATGGTGCCGCTGCTTGGGTTTTATACAAAGGACGCAAAGCAAGTATTAATATCTATGCCGTATTCCTACACTCATTTTTTGATTTAATTTCTACTGTATCGACTTTTGTTGCTGGTGTGCTTATTTATTTTACTGGCTGGGATGTAATTGACATTCTATCTAGCATGTTGATTGCGTCGTTTGTTTTATTTACTGGTATTAAAGTAATTATTAGTTGTATTAAAGGTTTACGTTTAAATAAAACGCAGTTACCAAAAGCAATTGATATTGAAAACGAAATAACGCGTATGGAGCACGTGCATGATGTGCATAATGTCACTGTTACTCGTAAGTACAGAGGGATCGTAGTTGGTGCCCATGTTGTACTTAAACAGCACTGCACTATTGAAAAACACGACGAAGCGTGTCGCTTAAAAGTAGAGCAAGTGCTGTCAGACAAATTCAATGTTAAAAGTAGTGTGTTGCAAATAGAGAGCCATGCTGAGCATACGCATGTTCATTAATTTATGAACATGCTGGGCGTGATTTTATTCGCATACGAATTAGTAAAATTAAATTAACCCCAAAATTTCTTCAAAACAACTATTTTTTCGTAACTCTTTGGCGCTCATTGGCTTTGCAAAGTAATACCCTTGTAGTACATGGCAACCTATATTTGCTAAAAATATCATTTGCTCTCGTGTTTCAACACCTTCGGCAATGCAATAAAGCTCTAAGTTTTCAGCTAACGAATATATCGTTTTAATAATAGATTCATCGTCTTTATCAATGCCAATACTATTAACAAAACTTTGATCAATCTTAATTACATCTATAGGGAACTGACTTAAGTACGTTAATGACGAGTAACCCGTGCCGAAGTCATCAAGCAGTAATTTGAAACCAGCTGCTTTTAAGTTTTGTAATTGTTTAGCTGCTTTAAACTTGTCTTCAAGTAAGATACTTTCTGTAATTTCAAGTCTGATCTGCCTTGGTGATATTTGTGATTTTGCTAATATATAGAGTAGCCGATCAGTTATATTCGCTTTTAAAATATGTTTAGGTGATAAATTTAAAGAAATATAAAACAATGGGTTATTGCTCAGAATTGGAGCAAGCTCAATAAGTGCTCGTTTCATTGCTTGCTCTGTAAGTTTTTCTATTAATCCTGTTTCTTCTGCGATAGGGATAAATACAGCAGGTGACACTAATTGACCTTTATTATCCCAGCGCATCAGTAGCTCTACACCATTTATAGTTTTTGTTTTTATATCAACTATAGGTTGGTAATGATTAAAAAACCGATTGTCTTTTACGGCATCTTTTAAATCATTTTCAAGAATAAGCTTTTGTTTTATTTCTTCATTCATTTCTTCACTAAAAAATTTAAATCCATTTCTGCCAGCTTGCTTTGCATGCATCATTGCAACATCAGCATTTCGGATCAGTAGATCTGCATTTATAGCATCGAATGGATAAAGAGCAACACCAATACTGGCAGATATATTGATAGAGAAATCCTCAATAATGACTTTGCTTGCCAATTCGCGGCTAATTTCTTTTACTGTCTCAGTAAGCGACTTTAGTGAATCTACGTGCTTTATCAGTACTAAAAATTCATCACCACTTTGGCGGCCAAGTATTGCTTTGTTACTCAGTATATTTGTTACGCGTTGTGTAATATTACAAAGTAGCTTATCGCCCACGGCATGCCCAAATGAGTCATTTACGGGTTTAAATTTATCAAGATCGATAAATAGTAGTGCACATTGCTTATTGCTTTTGTCTGCATGATTAATCGCTTTTTCTATTTTTTGATGCATTAAGCTACGGTTTGGTAAGCGTGTTAGGGGATCAAAATTTGCTAGATAGCGAAGCTCGTTTTCTGCATTTTTCTGTTCGGTTAAATCAGAGATAACGACAACGTAGTAGCTTACGTCATTGGTGTCTTTTGCTACTGCTGTAACGCTTATATGTATAGGATGCTCATTGTTTATTGCGGTGTTGATATAGGCATCTGTACGCCAATTTTGTGTTGGCTTTAACGCCTTTAATATTGCTGAATATTCTTTACACTTGGCTTTACCTATCGCTTTAATGAAAAGTTTAGGGTTTAATTCGGCAATAGATTTTTTGTTTGAAAATGTATTAATAAAGCTATTATTGGCTGAAAAAGGCATAAGTTGATCATCAAGGATCAATAGCCAATCGGTTATTTGACTAAAAACCTGACCAAGAATAGCCGCTTGTTGTTCATTGGCTCGTTGCTCTGTAATGTTTGTATAAATACCTGAAATATACAAAGGCTCAGAGGATTGTGGTTTATACACAATTTGGCCAAGGTCTTGATACCATAACCAATGACCTGTTTTATGGCGTAATCTATATGTAGCTTGCCAATTATTTTGCAAGCTTAGCGTATCGTTTTGCTGAGCATATGAAAGTAATTGCCCCTCAATTCGTCGGCGATCATCTGGATGTATCAAGGCTAAAAAATCATCTAGTTGAATACGTTTAGGTAAGTCTAAATAACCTAGCTCTTTTCCGCGTTGTGTGTTTACAGAGTTATCCTTAAAGTAATAGTTCCATACACCGCTTTTATTATTTTTAAGCGCAAGCTCAGTTTGCTTTTGCGAATCGTTCGTCGCTCTGTGAGCTTTTCCAATCACAATTTGGCGACTGCGATACTGCCAAAAAAGTAAAGACAAAATGATGATAATACCGAATAAGTAGGCAGTATAGGCAATAGGTGATTGCCAAGGGGCATACGCTACATTAAAGTTGAATGTTTTTGGTATGCTTATATTAACTCCATCTCTGGTGTATGCCGATACAGTGAGAGAGTAATCGCCGGGTTGTAATTTAGTAAAAAAGACTTTATTTACTTTTAAATCATCATAGGTAAGCAAGGTTGGTCCTGATAAAGTGACTTTATAACGTACTTTGTCTTTGTTTTGATAATCAAAGATAGAAAAGCTAATCATCAGGCCCATATCTTTATGGCTAAGCATTAATGGCTTGTTAGTGTATTCATTTGGATAATAACTTAGGCTTTTTGAAAATAGGCCTATATCAGTAATTGCAAGGCTACTCTTTGAACTGGTAGTGATAAAATCAGATGGATCAAATACCTGTAGTCCAGAGTTACTGCCAAATGCGAGCTGATTATCTTGCAGTCTAACGGCTGAAATTGGCTCAAATTCATTTGTACTTAAACCATCTTCTATTGTGTAAGTATTAGTATTAAGCGTATCTAAATTGAGCTGATATAAACCATTATTACTACTAACCCATAAAAATCCGTTGTGATCATCTGCAAGCAACGAATAGATAGAATCAGTTCTCAGTGTGTTTTTTAAGCCTATATAATGTTTTCTTTGATACGTACTTGGGTTTACACCAATTAGCCCTTCCTGAGTGGTAGCTAGCCACAAAGTATCCCGAGCTTCATCAAGGTAAATATTTTCTACTGTATGAAAAACATTATCTTTAGTGCTGTTCGATTGAAAAATAGTGGTGAGCTTTTGCGTTTTCTCATTATAGCGATATAGTCTTTTTGCAGTGCTCAATAGCAGCTCTTCAGGATGCGATTTCAATGGTTGGTGAAATGTATAAGCCTTTAGAGGGTTGACTTTGTCTTTCAATCCATTGATTACTCTGCTTTCTCCTGTTTTTCCACTATAGATATAAAAGTTTTCACTAGACATATAGGTAAAAACATCGGAGCTGAAAGGGGAAAACCCATATAGATTCTCACCATTCACGCCACTTTTTTTCTGGTTTCTTTTTCCGATAATTTTGCCGGTGCTTTTGTCAAATAGATCCAGTCCATTAAACCGCACTAACCAGAGGTACTTATTATCAAGCTGAGAAGGAAAAATGTCGTATACGGAATATTCACCATAAACCGCTTTAGAGTCAGTTGATTGCAAATATGTTTTACTGTCTTTTGTTGTTAAGTTGTAGCGAGTTAGACCATCGTTGGTGCCTAACCAAAGAATGTGATTTTTATCTTGATAAATTTTATTTATGGTATTGTTTTTAGGTAAGGTAATCTGCTTAAATCTACGAGTCTGAGTTGCCCATGTAAGTACGCCTTGTGTTCGAGACGCGAGCCAAAGTACACCTGATCTATCAAGCATTAAATTGTTTATTGTATTTTCGGTGATGTTAAATTTGCTTTTATCAAAGCTTAAAATGAATTCTAATTGGGTTGTGTCTCTGTGATATTGAAACAAACCACTTTCAGTTGCAATAAACTCACCATATACAGTGTTCGCATAATCCCAAATATTATAATCAGCAATAAGAGTGGTAATCTGGGTAGGATCAATCTGTTTAGTGGTGTTAAATGCAATGCGATACATTCCTTCCACAGTGCCAATTAACAGCCCTAAGTCATCATCAATTGTTAAAAACTTGATGTCATTGTTGTCGACTGTTGTTTTTTTAGGTTGGTGAATTGTCAGCGGCGCCAGACTTTGTGTTTTTAAATTATACGTAAAAAGTCCATTATCTGTACCTACATAGAGTATATTGTCGTAAATTTTAAGAGCTCTGATGTAATAATTTTTATTTTTTAGAGCTATTTTTAAATCTAATTTTTTTTCAGCATTATTAAAGCTAAATATTTTTTCGTTTATCGCAAAATAAAATGTATTTTCTAATTGTGTGATACTAGATATAGGAGAGAAATCTGTTTGTTTTTTATCTAGTTGACCCGAATAAATTTTTTCTGTTTTTAGGGTCAGCGGGTTAATCATGTATGCGCCAGATACATCGGTAGAAACAATTATTTGACCGTCTTGGGTTTTAAACAGTTTATTAATGTAGTCTTGGTCTAGGTCGAAACCCCCATCAAAGGTTTTTATTTGATAACCATCATATCTGTTTAGTCCTTGTGCCGTGGCAATCCAGATGTAACCAATATCATCTTGAATCGATTGCAGTGCATAACTTTGTGATAAGCCTTCATCAGTTGAGATGCGTTGTAGCTGTTGAGCATAATTTTGCGAAGCTGATACACTTCCTATGCCAAGAAAACAAACAGCGATGGTGAGGAAAAAAAACTTACTCCAATACACTTATAAACTCGCCCCATAATAAGTAGGATAGTATTGTAATATAGCATAAATTTAAATTTTGACTCGTATGAAAGATACATGAGTCAAACATTTTTTGGTGATTGAATTAAGTTAACTTTTAAATACTGGTGTTATAAACCCATGAGGTAAATATGAGTAGGGTATTTAATATTGATGCTTCACAAAGTGTGCTTTTAGTGATTGATTTGCAAAGCAAGTTGGCACCTGCGATAGAGTGTTTTCCTACAATCTTGAGCTGTACTTTACAGCTGGCTCAAACGAGCCTTATATATGGTATACCCGTTTTAATTACAGAGCAGTATAAAAAAGGCTTAGGTGGCACACAAGATGAAATAAAAGCGCTTTTACCAAAAGCAACGTATTTCGATAAAACACACTTTAGTGCCTGTGCCGAACCTGGTTTTCTGGCGAGTATGAAGCAGTTTGCTCGGCCTCAGATAATTGTTGTTGGTACTGAAGCACATGTTTGTGTATTGCAAACATGTTTAGATCTTTTACAAAGCGGGTTTGACGTAATTGTGATTGCAGATGCCGTCGGTTCTAGAAATGAAAAGCATAAGCAAATTGCTATTGATCAATTACAACAAGCGGGTGCTATAATTTCGTGTGCTGAAACTGTTATTTTTCAATGGGTAAAAAATTCAGCAACGACAACATTTAAAGAAGTTTTGTCTATAATAAAATAATGAATAGACCCTGCTTTAAATTAAAAATAAAGCGGATAAATAAATTCACCAAATTTTCCTGATTCCAATGAACTTATTGGCGTTTAACTACGTATGAATCGGGCTTAACTGATAAATCAAAAGTAGTAAGGTTTTTATGTCTAATGTTTCTAGGTTATTTACAATTATATTTAGTCTGCTATTTATTGAATCAATAGTTTTAGGCTTATATTTTGATACGTTGATGCAAGCTTTTGTTGTAGGTTTGCCACTTTGTTTGTTACCTATTTGGTTACTCAACACAAATGTAAATAGTCAAATAACACCACATATTGTTGCAGCAGCAACTATGATGTTTTCTTTTTTGCATATACAACAAACGTTTGGTCTGATTGAAGTGCATTTTGAAATATTTATTTTAATGCCCATGCTAATCGTATTTGTACAATGGCGTGTATTTATAACTGCAATTTTATTTGTCGCTGTCCATCACTTTTCTTTTTATTACTTACAAACTCAAAATACAGGTGTGTATGTATTCGACCCTGACAGACTTGCTTTTACAACGGTACTTATCCATGCCGGGTATGCAATAGTTGAAGTTATCGTAGCTGGGTATATCGCAATAACATTACGACGAGAGCGTAGAGCTGGTTTATCGCTAAGCTATGCAACAGAGCAAATAATGCAAGACCCTGCTCACATTAAGCTTTCTTTACGGGCTGACGCTACTGAAAGTGAAGCTGTTTTAGGTTTTAATACGTTGCTCGACTATTTATCTGATGTAATTAAAGAAGTGCAGACACAATCTGACTCTTTACAAGGTAACTCTCAAGAGTTGATTCAAGTACAGGCTCAATTAGCTGACGGGGCACAGCAACGAACACAACAAACTGATGATATTGCCAGTTCGGGTGCCCAAGTTGCGCATGGCTTTAAACTTGTAGAGCAAGAAAGTGAGATTTTAAAACATCAAGTAGATAACATCACCCAAGCCGCAAGTGATGCCCTGCATGAAGTGCTACAAACTGACAGTAAGAGTAGAGAACTACTAACTCTTTTAAATCATACTGAAGAGCAAATTAATCATTTAGTTGCCGCTGGGGATGTTATTTCAAGTCTTCTTAATGAAATATCAGGTATTGCTGAACAGACTAATTTATTAGCATTAAATGCGGCAATTGAGGCTGCGAGAGCGGGTGAGCACGGGCGTGGCTTTGCTGTGGTTGCTGATGAGGTTAGATCACTTGCGAATAACAGTAAAGCGACGACAGACAAAATTAGCCTTACATTAAAAGATTTAGTTAATAACAGTAAAACATCAACCCAGTCTATGAGCCAATGTGTTGATTTTGTTGTTGATTTAACACATATAAGTACTGCAATGAAAGAGAACATTTCTGCAATGAGCGAGCAAATTGCTGCGGTATCTACAAGTACAAATTCGGTATCACAGGTTGTTGCAGAACAAGCAGTAAACACCTCGCAAATAGCTACGAGCACTGATCATATGCGAAAAAATCAATATGAAGACACTAAAATAGTTCAACAACTGACCTCTAAAGTACAATTAATACATGTCAGTATTGACGTGCTAGAGCAAAGTATTGCCAAATTTAAATAAGGTTAATTATTGGAATGCCATACTTATCATTGTGTGGTTTAGTGTTGTTATAACTGGGCTGGTGTATTTTCAATTAGGGCAGTTAAAAACTTTTGATAGCGCTAAAGTATTTATGCAAAAAAGTTGGTTTAATGACTTTAAACAACAGATTGTGTGGGACAATAAAGATACAGCGTCGCTGCTACTCGTTACTGAGGAAAGTTGTGGCTGTTTTACGCAGGCTAAGCCGCATATAAATTCACTCACTACTTTTGCCAAAAGCAAAGGACTTGGTGTTGTGCAGGTTCAACTAACGCAGCAATTGAAGCGAGTTGTACCTGCTACGCCTGCTGCTGTCATTATAGATAAGCACGGGCAATTTGTTTATGCAGGGCCATTGTCTGAAGGATTAGCGTGTTCACAGGGGAGTGGCTTTGTTGAAACAGTCATTACTAATTTGGCTTTAGGGTTTAATTCTGAGTTATTAATTACTGACACAAAGGGCTGTTATTGCACAAATAACGAATCATAAACACGCCTCGTTAAGTAATTACGTTATTGCAAGTGAGATTTATTTTCATTATCATGCCCGCACCGTATTTTTGCCTATTTAATTCTAATGAAATTTTCTCTTTTATCTCTTGCAATCACATCTATTATTTTCAGTTCTGCAAACGTAATCGCTAGTGAAGTAGAACAAACATCACTTAATTCATTAAACAAAGCTGAAAACGCTATTGAGACTATTGAAGTAACGGGTCGCGCTTTTTCATTATATCGACCAACAGAGTCAGCATTTGGCACACGCACCAATACTCCACTAGAAAAAATACCACAATCAATTCAAATATTGCCACAAGCTTTAATAAGTGACCAAGCTGCACGTCAAATTACCGATTTATACAGTAATATCGCAGGTGTAAATGGTTTTAGCTATTCGGGTGTTACTTTTAGAGGATTTCGCCAAGACGAAATTTTATATGATGGCGTAAAAGGTGATCCGTTTAATGGCTTTGCTGTTCCGCAGTTATTTAACATTGAGCAAGTTGCTGTGTTAAAAGGTCCCAGTGGGGCAGTTTATGGAAGTGGTAATCCTGGTGGGATTATTAACTATATGACTAAAAAGCCACAATATGACGCTAATACTGCCATTGAATTAGAAATCGGGAATGATGACTTTATAAGTGGCGCATTCGAATCAACGGGTAGCGTGAATGATGAGCAAACGCAAGCTTACAGAATTGGTATTTACAAAGATAGTCAAAACCCGTTTAGATATAACACGGCAGAAGATAATACCATTATAGATTTAGGCTATCGCTTTGATTTTAATGATGAGTCTAATCTTGTGCTGCAATATACTAATATAGATCAAGATTTAGGAGGAGCACGTTTACGTGGTGTGCCTGTTGACGAAAATGGTGATTTTATTGCAAGTAGAGATTGGAATCATAATGAAGCAACTGACTATCAAAAAATGTCTGCGGACGTATACCAAGCAACGTATAAAAACCAATTAAGTGATGTGTTTAGCTTAGATGTTACGACTCGTTATTTTACCAATGAAGAGCAACAAAACTATCATGAGCCACGTGGCTTGTCTGATACCGATAATGATGGTGTTGTTGATTGGAGTGAACGCGAATTTAGAGATCAAAAGCGCGAGAATGAAGGGCTAAGTATTACCGCTAATTTAATTGCTGAAACAACCATAGCCAATATGGAACATATGTTTTTAGTGGGCTCTGATTGGTACTCATCAAAATTTGATGCCGTGTACCGCACTGCGACTCAACAAAGTAAAGGCGGCCCTGTACCTGGACTCTCGCTGATTGATCCACAATATGGTTTAACATCGGCGGCTAATTACGACTTAGAAAATATAACACCGCGAATTATAAGCACAGACTCAAAAAGGTTAGGTATTTATATACAAGACCAAGTAGATATCACTGAAAAATGGAATGTAACTGCAGGCTTGCGCTACGATCATTTTGAAGACACGGATAAAGTATCTAACGTTGAGTTCTCTGATAGCGATGTTACTTTTAGGGTAGGTACTAGCTACAATATTAGCGATACTTTTTTTCCTTATGCTTTATATGGCACCGGTTTTTTACCGCAAGATGCAGCAAGCCAGTCGCAAGAAGTTGGTGGACCATTTGAGCCTGAAAACAGCCATATTACAGAGCTAGGTTTACGTACTAAGTTACTTGATGACTCGTTAGCCATTAATATTGCGACGTATCAGATTATTCGTAAAAATATATTACAAACCAGCTTATTGCAAAACGACACGGGAATTGATCAACTTGAATCCCTAGGTGAAGTACAAAGTGATGGTTTTGAGCTTGAGATAGTGGGTGATATAACTGACAAGTGGGTTGTTACCGCAAGTTATGCGTATAACGACACGCGTATTAATGAGCAAAGTGAAGATTTTTCTGCGCAAGCAGAAGGCACTGATAAATTTGCAAATGCCCCACAAAATACAGCTGGCTTATGGACGCGCTACGATTTACCAAACATCAACTCATCAATAGCTGCAGGGCTTGACTATGTTGACGAACAAGTAAGCCTTGATGGCGCACACGTTAAGCCATATACAATTTATAACATGGCCTGGAAAACGCAAGTAGAAAACTGGACATGGCAAATATCAGTTAAAAACGTCTTTGATAAAGAATATGCATCGAGTGGCTTTATTGACCGCACTGGGCATTTTCCTGGTGAGCCAAGACGCGTATACTTATCTGCAAAATATCAGTTTTAATACCAAAGTACCTCTAAGATAAAAGTACGAAAGCTCAATAATATTGAGCTTTCGTTTTAAAGTAAATGTAGTTAAGGTTGGAAATAGCTGCTTGAGATAGGTTTATTCTCCGGAGTTTGGGTTAAATAGTAGCAAAACCATATAACCCTAGTAAAACAAATACACTGGCCGAAACTGCACGCACTGTATTTAATGGCACTTGGCTTAAAAGCGCATTACCTGCAAAAATAACAGGTACATTTGCTATTAACATGCCCAGTGTAGTGCCAAGAGTAACCCACCAAATTGATTGGTATTGCGCGCCTAATAGAATGGTTGCTATTTGTGTTTTATCACCAACTTCGGCAATAAAAAACAATATACACGCGACAAAAAAAGCACCATATTTATCGTGCTTATGGCTAATTTTTTCATCCTTATCAGGAATAAGCAGCCAAAGGCCAACGCCAATAAAACTAACATTAACAATCCATGGCATGTACTGAGTTGCAAAGTTATTGCTCAGCCAATTTCCAAACCAAGCACTGAGGCCATGGTTAATAATAGTTGCGGCTAATACACCTAAAATAAGTGCTATTTTATTGTGAAAACGGACGGCAAGTACTAACGATAAAAGCTGTGTTTTATCACCTATTTCAGCTAAGGCTACGGTGACGGTTGATGTGAAAAAAACTTCCATAAATATTACTTACAGGCGGGAATATTAAACCAAGGCAAACAACTATCTCCCGCCATGAGGATAGTGCCTACCTAGGTCTCGCCGATAATGCTGCTACAACATTACAAACTTACCATGCACGTGAGGTGCAATTATGTTGATAAGTTTACTCGTTTATCAATTAATTAAAATATAAGTGCTCTAGTTCACTAACTAGTTATTTATTGTAATTGACAGTACTGAGTGGGCTACTCCCCCAAGAGAAATTGCATTATTCCATAAATTTTTTATTCGGTAAATATTAAGAAGAGTATGGCGTTTGCTTTTATTTTAAAAAATGAATAAAAAGCAGACGCTATAAATAGCATCTGCTTTTATATATTTAAAATCAATTAGTTAAACCATAGTGAGCTTTAAAATTCACTTAAGCCTGAGGTTTAATTAAGTATTTTTCACCGGTTGCTTGCTTAGAGTAAGCCGCAATTGATTTTAAATGCAATACTTCAGCTAATGACACTTCATGTGTGTAGTGACTTGCAAATGTGGTAGTAATTTCATTTGCAACACGTTCGCGCATCGCCATTACTGTATTAGTTCCTAATTTACCTAATGCATTAAATAATAAAAATCCATTTACAGCCCAAGCAAAACCAAAGTTACGGTTTAGCGTAATTGGGCCTCGATCTAATGCACCATAAATATAAACTTGCTTGAATGTGTCAGAGCCATAAATAGTGTGCTCTTTCATATCACGAGCTGCAGCAACTTCCATACAATTAAGAATATCACTTGTTAATTGACCACCGCCAATGGGGTCAAACGCAATCGTTGCACCCGTTTCAATAATTGCCGCCGTTAAGTCCGAAAGAAAAGAGTCGCTACTTGAGTTAACAATATATTTTGCACCCATGTTACGTAATAGTGTTTCTTGTTCTGCTTTACGCACAATATTTATTAAATCAATACCATCGGCAATACAAATACGGTTTAACATTTGGCCTAGGTTAGAAGCTGCAGCGGCATGAATAATGGCTTTATGACCCTCCGCGCGCATGGTTTCTACCATTGCTAGTGCGGTAAGCGGGTTAACAAAAGATGACGCACCTTCTTTAGCTGTAGTCCCTTCTTTTAATTCTAAACAGCTCTGCACATTGGCACATATAAATTGACGATAAGTTCCTCCACCAATTACAGCTACGGTTTTACCTATTAATGCTTGTGCTGCTGGCGATGAGCCAGCTGCAACAACAGTCCCAGCACCTTCATTTCCAACTGGCGTTGCTTTATCAACTCGCGTTTTAAGTGAGGGCATAAATTGAGCCGGAACATCAGCTGTAATAACAGGGTTTTGCACAGTACCTGATTGCACCGCTGTAGACATATCAGCTGCGCTGAATAAAACGCCTAAGTCTGAAGGGTTTAGTGGAGCAGCTTCAAGACGAACAACAACTTCATCGGGGCCAGGTTGCGGCATTTCGATGTTTTTTAAAGCAAGTGTTAGCTTACCATTTTCACTAATAGTTGAAGTAAGTTGAATATTTGTATCTGCCATTTGGGTCACTCCTGTCAATAATTAAGTTCGTTGAACCAATCGCTTTATTGTATTGGTTATTTTTTGATTACACTTAGCGTAAAATATTACTTTGGATTCACTGCTTGAATTTGAGTTTTAATCTTTTGCATAAACTCAGGTATATTTGCCTGTCGATCCGCTTCTACTTTTTGGGCAATAGCAGATTGACTCATCGAATCGTTCCACTCTTTCATTTTAGGTACTTGTGCAAGTACATCCCAGTCAAGTTGGCTAGAGCCAAAAGCACTGACAATGGTGTTAACGTAATAAACGTAAATATCAGCCATTGTAAATTGCTCACCCGCAATACAAGGAGAAAATTTACATAATCGACTTAAGGCAATAACGCCACGGCTTAATACTTGGCGTACTTCAACTTTTAGTGATTCAGGGACTTCAGTGCCTGAAAATACATAAGGTATTAATCGTCTACTTGGCAATTCAAAATAAAGTTCAGCTACTTTCATTATTTGGCGAACAACAGCGCGTTCTCCGGCATTTTCTGGGTATAACGCATTTTCAGGATAAGTTTCTTCAATAAAGTCACAAATAACACTCGACTCTGAAATATTAAGTCCTTCAGATGTAGTAATAGCAGGGACTTTACCGACCGGACTGATGGCCAATAAGTCATCGTTACCACTATAAATTAGGTGTTCTTTAAATGAGAGTTCTTTATACAAAAGTACATGTTTTACTAAGTTGTAATAGTTACTCGCGGCGAAGCCGTGCAAAGTAATCATAAATCAGTTCCCATTATTAATGTGAAGGTACTTTTTAATTGCATCAAAAATGCAAATTAAAATCTCAGTCGTTAAGCTAAATACATTATTACTTGTTTTAATTTGGTTATATATAAGAGAAAATGCGAATCACTTTTGCCTTTAAGACAATAATAAAGGCATTCGCAAATTTACTTAATGGAGAGAAGAGTTGGATCAACTTCGGGCAATACGATATTTTAATAAAGTAGTAGAAACAGGAAGTTTTACTAAAGCTGCAAACGTTTTTAATGTACCGCCATCTTCTTTATCAAGGCGAGTTGCAGATTTAGAAAAAAGTTTAGGTGCAACGCTTTTAAAGCGATCGACCCGTATTGTAAAGCTGACTGAAGTAGGCCAGATTTATTATAACGACATGCAGCAAATACTAAATCAGTTAGAGCAAAGCAATGAAACTGTTCGTAGTTACCAAACTACCCCAATGGGACGTCTACGTATTAGTTCGATGGTGGGTTTTGGCGAAAAAATCCTACTTCCTTTACTTGATGAGTTCAGCCAGCTGTACCCAGAAATTATATTAGATGTTAGTTTAAGTGATGAGTTATCAACACTTGGACGTGATGATGTTGATATTGCTATTCGTGGCGGTTACGCCCCAAATGAGCGAGTACTTGCAATAAGGCTTATGGACAATGGATTCATTCCCGTCGCTTCACCCCGTTATTTAGAAAAATACGGGGTGCCGATGAACGCGATGGAGTTGCAGCATCATAAGGGTCTTTATTTTAAAGCTCCATTAGGGCCAACGCCTTGGTTGTGCAATATGAGTGGTCAATGGCATGATGTTTCAGGGCCTGCTGTCGCTATTTCAAACAATGGACCTTGGCTTGCAAAAAAGGCGTGCAACGGTGAAGGTATTTTAATGTCTACCCGATGGGCGTTAGCTTCATATCTAGAGTCAGGAAAATTGCAAGAGCTTACGTTTGAACATGAACTTACCATAACGCAAAGCGCCGAAATGGCCGTGTACTTGTTATATCAAAAACAACGCTACTTAGTACCAAAGGTAAAAGCGGCTGTGGATTTTTTAGTGCAAAAAATAAAAGTAACAAATGAAAGTTAATAAAGTGAGTAATCTCAGGGCGCTATATTTACGCTTAGGCACTTCAGATTTGAATCCGCGAATCGATTGTTTTTAACCAGCGACCTATTCGTTCACTATTATCTAATGGATGGAATGAAAATAACCCGCAATAAAAGGTAAATTATTAACTTAAAAATTAAATTAAATTGCCACCGTTTTGTTTGCGCAATTAGAGTGGCTGTCTAGTTTATTTTGTTAGAAAATCGTGTCGATAACAAGGCAAAAATTTCGTTATTTAGTTGTTCTATATCAGAAATTTTTAACGTGGTTAGCGTTAAATTTAATCCCTAAAATTGATTAAGTATTATTGCGGATTGGTATTACTGCTTATCTTTATGCCGCTTAAAAACTAAGCCATAGACCAGAACTGACATAAAGGTAGTACACCCAACCCACATAAAATATGTATCTCATTAAGCCGAAAATAAATTATATTCAACATCTTAGTTTCTTAGCTTAGTTCTGAAATTGAATTTTAGTAGGTCAGGATATAATCTATTAAGTCACTCAGTCGTAACAATATGACTAAAAGGCTACAACGTCTTATTAGTTAATCTTTGATAAACCAATTAATGCATTCTCACTTTCACCATCATGGCAACGGCTATCATTACCGTCTCTATTCTCTATGATTAAAGTGTATTCACTGCCATTTTTTCCTTCAGCTATTGCCACTAATACCGGTGCTAATAGATATGCCTGTTCTGGGTATACAATAACAGGTTCAAGCTCAAATCCAGAAGCTCGTTCATAACGAACTTCAAAAGTATCAAACGTTGAAAATACGTCTGTAATAATACCACTGCAAGTAAATACTTTGGCTTGACTTGAAAATGATATCGCCAAGATAAGACTTAAAACTACTTTCAAAAATAAATTTTTCATCACTGTAATCCTATATTATTTACCAACCTAATTGTTAGTAAAATGATAATACCTAGTAACTTACTTAAGATTGGTGACAAAAAAATTAACATTTAATGACATAAGTGAAAGTAACAAAGACGCCCATCCTAAACTTTCGCGAGTATTTCATGATGTAGTAGACAGGCTGTCATAATAAGCAAGTTACTGTAAAATTTTTAACCGAAAACGGCGAGCGAATATCAGTAACTGCGAAAAACTATTCGCATAAAACTTAAACTACTCAATAAAAAGTTAAAACTGAATCATGCAGCCATTTCATGTGTGTAATTTAGGTTTAATAGGGCTAATGACTTATTTAATGGATTAAATGAGAATAACCGTGCATTTACTTGTTCAATTAGAGTGACTGTCGGCTTTAGTTTGAACCCCTAAAATAAACTTCTAAAACCCCGTAATCCCTTGTAAAACCAGTTAAAATAACAGCAAATCCTCTTTTTATATTTTACGTAAAATTGAAGTAACTAATTGAATCAAAATAGGAACTCGGCTATGGTTAATGCATCAATAAAAACAAATAAAAAACGAGTTAATCTACAGGCTCGTTAGACACTCATGAAGAAACAGCGACCCACAATACCAATTTCAGAGTGGAAGCTAGCTACTCACCTAGAGGCTACCCGAGAAATACAGAATCAAAAGGGTTTGCCTGCCCATGATTGCAATTGCGAATGGTGTTTTATCTGGAAATGCGGATTTACAGAGTTGCTACCTAAAGATTTGCGGGAGCAGTTAACTAGAATAGGTATCGAGATAAGGCATCCCACTGATCTATATAAATTCGGAGATACTGATAACGGTTCATCTATTCGGGTTGTCTTTCACGCCATAGGAAAAATATTAAGTGGTCCAAATCAATGGACGGCCAATGAAATGGGTGAAACTCTGATGTACCATACTGTTCGTAAAGAGCCATTCCTATCTTTAGTAGTTTTTCCTCAATGTAAATCATTTGATGAAGCGCCTACTCTCAAAAACACAGCGGCTGGGGATTTAGTTCGTATCGATATTCGTTTAGAAATACCAACTGAGGTAGTAGATATATATGCCTAATCGGGTAGCCGGAGGTCTCTAACCTCCAGCCCCCACACCACCCATCATGCGGGTCCGCAATGGGCGGTTCATCTCCCGTAATGAATATTGATCCAAATATCTCTTAATGACACTAAACCTTGTGACGCTAAATAGTCATTACCTAATGCAATGTTAATTCCTTTTGTTTTCGAGCTTCGACAAGGGCCTTTGCTGGTGATACCACAGGCTATGGCGAGTCGTTCGCTAACACCCAGTTTTATTAAACTGCGTACTTTCGTGCGTGGTTTACGCCATTGCCGCCAGTAGCACATTCTTATCCTACGGCGGATCCAATGATCTAAATCCACCGTTAACTGATAAGTGTTGGCTATTAGGTAATAGTGTCCCCAGCCACGTAAATACTGCGTGAGTTTATGAATTTGTAGGGTCATTGAGATCCCCCAGTTGCGGTTAGTGAGTTCCCTTACATTTGCTTTAAATTTCTTTAGCGCCTGTTCGTGGAACTGTGGAAGATTAGGATGGCAGCCATCCTAATTATTACGAAAAAAGCCAACAAAAACAGCATGAGAGTGCGTTATTATAAATAAGGAATCACGCAAAAAG
>NZ_BADY01000027.1:0-699 GCF_000241185.1 Pseudoalteromonas sp. BSi20495 | reverse complement strand
TTCAATCGCACGGTTAGGTATGACTGGCTAAGTCATTATATTTACAGGGATATTAGTGAGTTACAAGATAAAGCAACCGATTGGTTATGGACTTATAATAATGAACGCCCTAACATGGGCATAGGTGGAATAACACCCATACAAAAACTGGAAAAGTTAAACAACGAAAATTCTACAGATAGCCTCCATTAAAAATGGGAGGATTACCCCGGCACATTAACGCTACGCGTATAGTTAGCACCGTCAATATCGGAGATATCTAAATAAATTTGTACAGAGTGTGTTCCCGGGTTTGCCAATTCAAAGGCAAGATTGAAATCATTAAATTCACTCCAATCCCAAGGTTTTTCCGGTGAAAAAACAATACTAGCGTACGAGTTTTTCTTAGATTGAAACTGTACATTTAAAACCGAGTTTTCATTTTTTACTATAGCGGAATTACTTTGGTAATCAACAGACGTCGCTGTATGGTGAGTGTCATCTGCAAATAAATACATTAATGTATTAGTAGATTTAATCTGTACGGCATCTGTTGTGGGGCGATCAACTTTAACGTCTTCTTGATTACAGGCACTTAACGCAAGCAAGAGCGATGTGAGGAGTATGTTCTTTTTATATGTCATTGCTGTTTAACCTTTAATTACAATTTAACATACCATACATTAAAAAAACAAATTTGAAAATTGTTAACAATGTGCA
>NZ_BADY01000028.1:0-3716 GCF_000241185.1 Pseudoalteromonas sp. BSi20495 | reverse complement strand
GGTAGGTGCGAATTTATTTCGCGCTTGTGTATTATCGCTTAAATGTTTAAACAGCGAGGTATAAAACCTCACCTACAAAATTATATATATATCCAAGCGGTAGGTGCGATTTTACATCGCGCACATGTAACTTATGAGAAATACACAGCTTATAAAAAAACACCGCGCTTAAATTAAGTGCGGTGTTTTTATAAAACTGTAGTTATTGCTCAAAGAGCCAATCTCATTATTAATGAAGAATACGTGCTCTAATTGTACCCTCAACAGCGCTTAGCTCTTTAAGTGCAACTTCAGAGTGATCAGTATCTACATCAATAACAACATAACCAATTGCTGAATCTGTTTGCAGATATTGCGCGGCAATATTAATACCGTGCTGTGCAAACGCTTGGTTAATTTGCGTTAGTACGCCAGGGCGATTGTGGTGCACGTGTAATAAACGGCTACGATTAGCAAGCTCTGGTAGCGATACCTCGGGGAAGTTAACCGCAGTAATGGTTGAGCCGTTATCTGAGTATTTAGCCAGTTTACCTGCTACTTCAATGCCAATATTCTCTTGTGCTTCTTGTGTCGAACCACCAATGTGTGGTGTTAAAATAACATTGTCGAATTGACGCAGTGGAGATACAAATTCTTCATCGTTAGATTTAGGCTCAGTAGGGAACACATCGATTGCTGCACCACTTAGCTTTTTCTCGGTAAGCGCTTCTGCAAGTGCATCAATATCAACAACAGTTCCGCGAGAAGCGTTGATCAAAATAGATCCCTGCTTCATAACAGCAAGTTCAGCTGTGCCGATTAGGTTTTTAGTTTGCGGCGTTTCTGGTACGTGTAAGCTAATAATATCAGAGCGTTGTAATAGCTGAGTTAGGTTATGAACTTGTTTTGCATTACCCAGTGATAACTTATCTTCGATATCGTAAAACTCCACGTTCATACCGATGTTTTCAGCCATAATACCCAGCTGAGTACCAATGTGACCGTAGCCAATAATACCTAATGTTTTACCACGTGCTTCAAACGAACCATTTGCTGTTTTTAACCAGCCACCACGATGAGCTGCTGCATTACGCTCTGGAATACCACGTAGTAAAAGCAGAATTTCGCCAAGTACAAGTTCAGCAACAGAACGAGTGTTAGAAAACGGTGCGTTAAATACAGCAATACCACGTTCGCGTGCGCTGTCTAGGTCAACTTGGTTTGTGCCAATACAAAAACAACCAACTGCAACGAGCTTTTCAGCGGCATCTAATACCGCTTCGCTTATATGAGTGCGAGAACGAAGGCCTACAAAGTGTACATCTTTAATGCGTTCTTTTAGTTCGTCCTCAGGTAAGGATGTTTTAACGTAATCGATGTTGCTGTAACCGTTACGTTTTAGCGTTTCAACAGCGCTTTGGTGAACACCTTCAAGCAAGAGAATTTTAATTTTGTCTTTTGCTAACGATACCTTACTCATAACCTCATCCTATTTAATTTGAGGCCCATTTTTAGTGCCGATAATCACTTTATCAGCACCACGCATCGCAAATAGGCCGTTGGTAACTACGCCAACAATTGAATTTATTTGTGTTTCAAGTTGTTTGGCATTGGTAATTTTTAAGTTAAATACATCTAATATAACGTTACCATTATCGGTAACTACACCTTGACGGTAAACAGGGTCACCACCAAGTTTTAATAATTCTCGTGCAACGTAGCTGCGCGCCATAGGGATAACTTCTACCGGAAGCGGAAAGTCGCCCAATGTATCGACCAGCTTTGTGTCATCAACAATACACACAAACTGTTTTGCAACTGCCGCTACTATTTTTTCGCGAGTAAGGGCTGCACCGCCACCTTTAATCATTTCGTTTTGAGCGTTAATTTCATCAGCGCCATCAACGTAGACATCCAAAACATCAATGTTATTGAGCTCAAATACTTCAATACCTAATTCTTTTAAACGAACGGTAGAGGCTTCAGAGCTTGATACAGCGCCTACAATAGTGTCTTTTACTGAGCCAAGTGCATCAATAAAATGGTTAACCGTTGAGCCTGTACCCACGCCTACTATGGTGTCTTTTTTTACAAACTCGAGTGCAGCCCAGGCAGCTGCTTTTTTTAATTCATCTTGTGTCATTAATGTGTGCTCATCTATATCAAAAGTATGCTGCTAGTATACAAGTTAACGTGTTACCAGCAGTAGGTTTTATCTGGAGTGATAATAGTTTTAAGTGGTACATCCCACGACTCAATGGGTAAAACGTCTACTTTTTGACATTCATGTGCTAAGCCAATAAGTTGCGGTTTTTGCCAATTTTGTTCGTGTAAACGCGCCAGTGTTCTATCATAAAACCCGCCTCCCATTCCTAGGCGATTACCTTGTTTATCAAATGCAACTAACGGCATAAGGAGGTAATCAAGCGCCGGTAATGGGCATATTTGAGAGCAGTTGAGCTTAGGTTCAAAGATACCATAGCGGTTTGCCCTCATGGGTGAGTTTTTTTCATAGCGCTGAAAGAGTAAATTAGTCCCATTGAAGGGGTGGATTACTGGGAGGTAAATGTGGTGATTTAGATTCCATAACTCTTTAATTAACAGTGAGGTATCTAGTTCTCCATCATTACTTAAGTAGATTGCTATATGCTCTGTTTTATTCGTTTTTTTACTTTTTAAATGTTGAATAAAATTCATATATAGCGATTGCGCCGCTAAATTTTGTTGATTTTTTGACAAGTTATTACGTATTTCACGGATAGATTTTCTTATCTGCGCACGGTTATTATTCATTTGATGCTTTCACTATGCAATTATAAAGAAAATAAGCTAGGAAATGCCAAATATACAGCCAATATAATAAGTAACGTCACGGCTGTTGCTATTAAAGAATATAAAAGCACATTACTGCGTTTTTTAGGTGTGCTTACTAACTCTTCATCAAGCAATAAATCGTCGTCTTGCCAATCGTCATCCTCATCTATTTCAGGGTTTTTTGATTGCTCTTCTGGTAAGCGTTGTTCAAGTTCTTCGAGTTTTTCTTCAAGGCGAATTAAGCTACTGGTGATGTAATCAAGGGCATCAAAAATACGTTCATCACGTTGACTGCTTTGAGGTTGCTCAGTTGAGGTATTAGCTGCATTTGAAACTGCCTGCAACTTACTTTTAATGCCCAAACTAGCTAATAGTTTGGCTTGTTTTAGTGCTTTGTCTTTATGGCTCGGTGCAAACAGTGGCTTTCCTTTAAAAAAAGAGCTACTTTCTCTTCTGAGGTTTTTAGTTTATCTGCAAGGTTGATAGATGCAGCGTTACTGTCTATTCCATCAGCAAGTCCAGCAAATATAACGCGAAAATTGTCGGCCATTTAAGTACCCCTAAAGCTTTTTAATAAAAAGAGTATAAACCGAACTCCTTTATAAAGGCATCCATATGTAAAATTAAATTATTTTAACTTATGAGCTACTTTCTGTGCGATCACAAAATAAAGTCTGTGGATTAGGGCTTGTTGGCCTTTCAGGATTAAAATTTGTTCAATCTAGGGGCTGTTTAATTGCGGCGTGAGGTTTGTAACCTAGTGGGCTCGGTAACGGCTCCTGCGCTGCGCTACTGGCTTACATCCATGTAAGAATAAGTAAAAACCGAGCAACAAAGAGTAAATTGCCTTAATATTTTTATTAATGTACCGTTATTTTAATTAAGTTTGAATTTATTCTGCTATTTATAATACATAAAAAAGA
>NZ_BADY01000029.1:0-2689 GCF_000241185.1 Pseudoalteromonas sp. BSi20495 | reverse complement strand
GTGCTCTGGGTAACCATATTCACCCGTGTAATCACGGCCATCTTTTTCAAATTTATCTTGATATGCCCACTCTAGATTAAATTTAAGTAAACCTAAGTCATCAAGAGAGTGATTATAGTTTGCTGAAACATCAACACCAGACACTTCCTGCGATGATAAGTTTTTGAAGGTGCTGTGTATTTTTTGTATTGTGCCCAAGCTTGCGCCACCCGTTGGGGCCAAACGAACACACACGGTACTACTTTGACTGCCACATTCTGCAGCGTAAATAGGGCCAAACTCTTCTTCATCTATTTTGTTATCTTGGGTAATACTCCATACATCAACACTTAAACCAAACTCGGCTGTTGGTGCCCATATAACGCCCACGTTCCATGATTCTGACTCTTCAGCTTGTAAATCAGGGTTACCAGAGAACTCAATATTGTAATCCAGCGCTTGGCAATCTAACCCAGTTTGTTCACAGCGCTGCGTATCAACAAAAAATTGGCTCTTTTGTGACGGACCTAAGCCTATTTGCGCTAATGAAGGCGCTCTAAAGCCTTGCGCCCATGAACCTCGAACGGTTACTTCATCAGTCGGTGCCCAGCGCAGAGCTACTTTTGGATTCGTTGTAGTACCAAAGTCGCTGTAATCATCGTAACGACCAGCTAATTGCAATTCAAGGTTTTCAGCAAGTGGGATTGAGAATTCAACGTATGCAGCGTATTGATCACGATCTGCTGAAGCGGATACTGATTCAGTACCAAATATCAAACCGCGTTGAAATTGATCATCAGGAATATCATTTACATCTTCTTCACGGTATTCAATACCCGCGGCCATCATTACTGCTTCGCCACCAAAACTAAATGCTTCACCAGTTATATTGGCATCAAAAGACGTCATATGAGATTCACCGCGACGTACTAAGCTGGTTGTTATTCTGTCAACTACAGCAGGATCGTTATATGTGCCACCAAATGGATTATAGCTACCGGCATCAATTTCTTGCTGTAAAAAATCGGTGCGTACCCAGCCTTGTGTGCGATCGCCAGTTTGCAGTGATTTACTGCGACCTTTTTGTACTGCTGTTTCCCAGCTCCAATCGTTTATTTCGCCTTTTAACCCAGCAACAAAGCGTAAGGTATCTGACTCAATATCCCATTGGCGAGCACCCGCATCAACTGTACGGTAACGACCAATTTGAATGTCTTCACCAAATGGATTGTTAGGGTGACTAGCAGGCACTGTCAGGCCAGCATCTTCATCAAGTGGTGTTGGTGCTCCTGCAGCGACAGAGCTATTATGCTGAACAGCCATTTCTAAAAAGCCTGTAATACCGTTATCAAAGCGGTATTCAAATTGTGAAATAGCGCCTATACGTTCAGAGGCTGGGGAAATATAGCCATATGGGCCGTAATCAAATAAACAGCTACCACTTGAAGTTGCATTTTCAGCAGGACAATCAGGATCGATAGTTTTAACACCATCTACATAAAAGTAGCCAGGAAAACCACGAGATGAACGGAAATCCTCACCACCATAAGGCGATTGGTTTGCAGTGCCTAGGCGGCCCATTTCATCAGAAGAAAGGGATGTATTTTTAAAGTAATCGATAATAACGGATGCACTACTTTTTTCGCTCGTAGTACCCCAAACAAGGCTGGCTGTTGTCTCTTCATAATTTGGACCATCTGTACCGCCATAGCCTAAATTAATCTCAACGCCGTCAATATCTTTCTTTAAAATAACGTTAACTACACCGGCTACTGCATCTGAGCCATAAATAGCTGAAGCGCCATCTTTTAGAATATCGATGCGCTCAATAGCAGAAACGGGAATACTGTTAATATCTACAAATGAGTTGGTGATACCTTCCGCAAAAGCACTAATTGATACACGACGACCATTGATTAGTACCAGTGTTGCATCAGCACCTAAGCCTCGTAAGCTTACTGCAGCTGAGCCGTTAGCGGTTGAGTCTTGATTATTTCCACGGGTTGAAAAAGTACCGCTACCTGCCACAGGCATTCTTTCTAGAAGCTGTTGTAAGTTATCGTAACCCATGTTTTCGATTTCAGCTCTACCGATTGATTGCACCGGAGAAGGCCCTTCAATATCAGTTCGCTTAATACGAGAACCAGTAACTTGAATTCGCTCTACTTTTTTAGCTTCTTCTGCTGCGTAAGTTGTTGTTGTAAAACCTGCCGATAATGCGAGTGTTGCACTCACAATAATGCTAGGTGTAAATACTGTTGATTGTTTCATCCTTAAACCCTTGTTTATTTATTGTAAAATTATTTGCTTAACAAGTGAATTAATTAATAATATGTAATTAGAAGGTTATCAATCGTGTTTTTTAGGGTTTGATTATGAATTTTAAAGAGTTTTTGTATATTAATTTTTATATATTTTTGCTTGAGGCCAAACTGGGCGTAAATAGGAGCTGTATTTGATATTTCTTGTCTTGTTAAATTAGGCTGAAAAAGTAAGTAATGAAGATAAAACTAATTTGTAATAATTTATTTTTTGGGAAATTAGGGCTTGCTTATCTTTTTAGGTTGAATTTTCATCAAGCGTTTGGTTTTTAGCTAAGGTAGGGCTTATGTTGCTCGGCTTTTTGAGTCTACGAGGTTATAAACTTTGCGCCGTGACAATACCAACCGGCATAAATATTTGAACAATTTAACGAATTAAATAACTCTAT